>JAWOML010000027.1:0-8466 GCA_033852515.1 Thermoplasmata archaeon
AAAGCCCTGGACCTCCTGGATCGCGAGGAGAAGCTCCGGAAGAAGGAGGACGAGCTGAGGGCGCTGGCGGAGCAGCTCGGAGTGACGGCCAAGAGCTGAGCCGCGGCCCCGCACGTGCCGGGACAAAGCCCATATCGCGGCCCCTCCTACCGGGAGGCGGTGTGACCATGGAAAGGCAGGTATTCGCGACCCCTCTGGGCAACGTCGAGCTCGTCACGGACGGCGAGCGGCTCCACGGACTCAGCTTCACTCGGGCGAGACCAACGCGCGGCCCTTCGGGCCGGATCGGCTCCGAGATCCGCGAGTACTTCGCGGGGCAACGGCGGGATCTCCGGAACATCCCCCTGGACCTGAGCGCGTCCACACCCTTCGAGCGCGAGGTCTACGAGGCCACGCAGCAAATCCCCTTCGGGAAGGTCGCGACGTACGGGCAGATCGCCAAGGCCATCGGCCGTCCGAATGCCCAGCGCGCCGTGGGCAACGCCCTCGGAAAGAACCCGATCGGGATCGTGATCCCCTGCCACCGCGTGGTCGGATGGGATAGTTTGGGCGGATTCACGGGCGGCCTCGAGCACAAGCGAAAGCTGCTCCGGTTCGAGGGCGTTCTGCGATAGGGACCGCGAGAACTCAACGGGCGGCCGCCTTGAGCGCCTGCCCGAAGTCCGCCAGCAAATCCTCGATGTCCTCGAGCCCCACGCTCACGCGGACCAAACCCTCGGTGACGCCGCCCGTGTGGCGCTCCTCGTCCGTCAGGGGACCGTGGGTCATGGATGCGGGATGCTGCACCAGGGTCTCCATCCCGCCGAGGCTCACTGCAAGCGTCGCCACCCGGACCCGTTCCACGAAGCGCTTCCCGGCGCGGAAGCCCTTCTTGAGCTCGAAGCTCAGCATGGCCCCGTAGCCGTCCATCTGGCGCCGGGCCAGGGCGTGCTGGGGGAACGTGCGGAGGCCGGGGTAGTGCACGACCCGCACCGCCGGGTGGTCGTCCAGGAATTCCGCGAGCGCCTGGGCGTTCGCGTTGTGTTGCCGGATCCGGAGCGGGAGAGACTTCACGCCGCGGCGCACGAGGAAGCCCTCGAAAGGTCCGAGGGCGGGTCCGAGCATCTTGTAGTTGAACCAGATCCGATCGTAGAGCCGCGGCGTTCGGGCGACTACAGCGCCCGCAACCACGTCGCTGTGTCCTCCCAGATACTTCGTGGCGCTGTGGAGGACTGCGTCCACACCGAACGCAAGGGGGCGCTGATTGATCGGGGTCGCGAACGTGTTGTCCGCGAGGACCGTGGCGCCCACAGAGCGAGCGGCCTTCACCGCCTCCCGGAAGTCCGTGATCATCATCGTGGGGTTCGCCGGCGACTCCAGGTAGACGAGTCGCGTCTCGGGCTCCATGGCCGCGTCCCATGCGCCCGGACGACGGGGGTCCACGAACGTCGTGCGGACGCCGAACCGGGGCAGCATCCGCGTGAAGATCTCCGTGGTCGCGGTGTAGAGGCTCGCGCCCGCGACGACATGGTCGCCCGCATCGACGCTGGTCAGGATCGCGGATGCGATGGCGCCCATCCCGGATCCTGCGACGAGGGCCCGCGCCCCTCCCTCAAGGTCCGCGAGGACATCCTCCAGGTCCCGCAGGGTCGGGTTGCCCCACCGTGTGTAGAACGCCTCGGGCGCCGTCGCATGGGAGAATGTGGCTCCCTGGGACACGGAATCCAGGGCCCACGTAGAGTTGGCGTAGATCGGGGTCACGAGGGGCGCAAAGCCTTTGACCCGTCGCCCGTGGATGGCGCGCGTGGCCGTCCTCCGATCCCTCCGAGGCATGCGCCTGCGAGCGTCCCCTCGGGGAAATAGGTTTCGCCGATTCCCCGGAGGCGGCGGATTCGCGTGCGTTGCTACCGCATATCAGGGGGCGTGAAGGCGGCATTTCGGAAGTAATACCGATAGCCTCAAAAGGGGAACCGATATTCCAAAGCCGCCCGGCCCCCTCCAAGGGACCGGGCCTCACACCGTATGGAGGCAGCCAGATGACGCGCGAGGTGGACTACGCACCCAAGCCGATCGACCCGGACTTCATGAACAAGCCCGACGAGTATCCGGAGACGGGCACCCACAACAACCACAAGATCCTGGGCGAGGGGGTCCAGCGCATGGACGCGAACGGCAGCCCGTATCCCACGAAGAACGGGATTCACGGAACCCACGTCGCCGTGGACTGGGAGGCCTGCGTCGCGGATGGCGTCTGCATGGACGTCTGCCCCGTGGACGTGTTCGAGTGGCAGTTCAACCCCGGGAAGAAGGGGACGGGCAACGACAAGATCATGGAGAAGGGCAGCGACGAGTACAACAAGTACCGCACGGACAAGTCCGAGCCCATCCGCGAGTCGGACTGCATCGACTGCATGGCGTGCGAGACCGCGTGCCCCACAAAGGCCATCAAGATCAACCCGTAGTCCGGTCCGACGGACCGGGGCGCCCGCGCTTTCGCGGGCGCAAACCCACTTCTTCTGCCAATCGCTGCGAGAGCAATCGTCTACGGGTTTCCGCCGGGCACCTTGTGCCGGGCCGGGACGACGGAACGCCAAAGTCGCCGCAGCGGATCCGTGACCCACGCAATCCTCCCGGTCCGGATTCCCAGGTAGACGACGACGGTCAGGATCCAGTACGCAACGTATGCGACCGCCTCGAGGACCGTAGGCGAGTCGTTGTACCCCACGATGCCCCGGAGCAGGTAGCCCACGGGGTTCCCCGCGCCCGAGGAGAAGACGGCGCTCAGGTTGTACACAAGGCCGCTCCCGAACGTCCAGCCGAAAGCGTCCTGGAATTCGCCGATGCCTGTGGCGAACAGTCCCGCGCCGATGATGACGAGGGCGACGCCCGTCACCTGGAAGAACCGGTGAAGCGGGATCCGCCAGGAGAGGCGCATGATCCCGACGCCCAGGATGCCCGCGATCAGGAGCCCTACGGCGACCCCGACGGTCGCATCCGCGGGCGAGGTTTCCGTCCCCGCGCCGAACATGAGGAGGGCGGTCTCCACCCCCTCGCGGAAGACGACGAGGAACGAAAGGAGGACGAGCCCAAGGAGCTTGCTCCCGTCGAGGTACGAGTCGATTCGCTGCTTCACCTGGACGGAGATGTTCTTGGACGCCTTCATCATCCAGAAGACCATGGACGTGAGGACGACGACGGCCAGGATGAGTGCGAAGCCCTCGAATGCGGACTCCGCGGGACCTTCGAACTCCGCGCCCAGGGCGAACAGGATCCCGGCGAGTCCCGCGCTGGCCGCGAACGCGCCCGCGGTGCCCCCGTACACGTACCGCCGGAGGTCCGCCCTGCCGATCTTCACCAGGTAGCCCAGGATAATCCCGATGACGAGGGCGGCCTCGAGCCCCTCCCGAAGCCCGATGATGATTCCCGGGGCCAGCCCTGCGGTCGCCAAGGGATACGCTCCTTTCGAGAGGGCGTTTATAACGGCGTATTATTTAACAGTTAGGTGCCCCTAATCAGCTACCGGGTCAACCTAAATTCCCGCGGCGGGCTCCGCGTACACGTTAGGCCTAATGCAAGTACAGTACATATCGTGCGTCGGGTTCGGATAGAGGTTTTATGGATGTACGCCCATTTTGGGCGAGCCGAAAGCATGGCGCAGGCACTCGAGCTGACGGAGAACGTAGAGATGTACCTGAAGTACATCTTCCTCCTCTCCCAGCAGAACCACGGAACGGCCAAGACGGGCGAGATCTCCCACTACCTGAAGGTGGCCCCCTCGAGCGTGACGGAAATGCTCGAGCGCCTCCAGAAGGACAAGCTGGTCAAGTACGCGAAGTACCAGGGTGCGACCCTCACCAAGAAGGGAAAGGACGTCGCGCTGAAGATCTTGCGGAGGCACTGCACGATGGAGTATTTCCTCGTGCACCTCGGAGTCCCCGAGGGGAAGTACCACGACGAGGCGTGTGAGATGGAGCACGTCCTGAGCGACGACACGACCCGACGGCTACAGAAGCAGATCGACTGGCCGTCCACGTGCCCGGACTGCTACGACCTGACGAAGCTCCACTGCAAGCATCTCGTCGGCAAGCGCTAGAGTTCCTCGCGCATCGAGCCGCTCCGGTATCCGCGTAGGTCCACGGTCACGTAGACAAAGCCCGCGGCTCGCACGGCGTCGAACACCTTCCCAGACACTCCGGCCGAGGTGATCCTCGGGATGTCCTCCGGAGGGACCTCGATCCGGGCGATCCCCTCATGGGCGCGGACCCGGACGATCGGGAACCCGAGCGCGCGAACGGCCTGTTCCGCGACGTCCACCCGCTGCAGCTTCTCCAATGTGATGACCTCCCCGTAGGCGATTCGTGAGGACAGGCAGGCATTGCTGGGCTTGGCGTGAAAGCTAAGGCCCAGATGCTTCGCGAGGGCGCGGACCTCGTCCTTGCCGAGGCCGTGGTCCACGAGCGGGTGCCAGAACCCCTCCTCGTCCATGGCTCGGATGCCCGGGCGAACGTCGCCGAGGTCGGAGAGGTTCACGCCGTCCGCGATCACGTCGAAGCCGAGCTCCGCGGCAAGGGGGCGCAGGTGGCGACCGAGCTCCTTGCGACAGAAGTAGCATCGGTTCGACGGGTTGGCGACGTAGGACTCGTTCGCCAGCTCGGACATGGAGAGAATCCGGAGGGAAATGCCGATCTCCCGGGCCTCCGTGAGGGCTTCGTCCAGCTCATGGCGCGGGAGGGACTCCGCATCCGCCAGGACGGCCAGGGAATCCGGGCCCAGGGCATCGCGGGCCAGTCGCGCAACCAGGCCACTGTCCACGCCGCCGGAGAAGGCGACCAAGACGCGGCCCCGTCGATGCATGTCCTCTACCAGGCTGCGGTAGCGGTCGTCCAGATCGACAACGCGGGCCGTTGCACTCATGCCGGTCTCCCAACCCTGGAAGGGAATAAAAGCCTGCGCCATCCGAAACCGTAAACCCCACGCGAGGCATCGTCGGAGCGTGCGACCGGCGTTCCTCGAGTGCACGGGGTGCGGCAAACACCAGGAGGTGCACCTCGCCAACGTCTGCGAGTGCGGCGCACCCCTCTTCGCTCGGTACGACCTTCCCAAGGTCCGGCCAACGGATCTTCGGGTCCGGAGGGACCTCTGGCGGTACGCGCCGCTCCTGCCCGTCCCGGAGGAGGAGGTCCACTCCCGCGGAGAGGGAGGGACCCCTCTGTTCCGCCTCGAGCGGATTGGCTCCGGCGGGCGGGTCGCTCGCCTCCGCGTGCGGGCCCTCTATGTGAAGGATGAGGGCCGCAATCCCACGGGGACCTTCAAGGCCCGGGGCATGGCCGTTGCGGTCCCCATGGCCCGCGCGCTCGGTGCGGAATTGCTGGTGGCTCCCTCCGCAGGAAATGCGGGCGCGGCGCTCGCGCTCTACGCTTCCGCGTACGGTCTGCCAGCGGCCATCCTCGCCGCGGACGATGCGCCCGAGGGAGCCCTGCGAGAAGCGTTGGCGTACGGCGGGAAGGTGGCCCGCGTCCGAGGGGACATTACCCAGGCGGGACGCCTCGCTGCGCAGGTCGCTGGGCCCGCGGGTGCGTTCAACGTGGCCACGCTCCGCGAGCCCTACCGCGTGGAGGGGAAGAAGACCATGCTCTACGAGATCTGGGAGGACCTCGGAGGGATGCCCGACTGGATCCTATTCCCCACGGGAGGCGGCACCGGGGTGGCGGGAATCTGGAAGGCGCTCCAGGAGCTCCGGGAGCTCGGGTGGTACGAGGGACCGTGGCCCCGCCTCGGGCTCGTGCAGGCCGAGGGCTGTGCCCCCCTCGTGAAGGCATGGCGGGAGGGCCGCGAGAACGCGGACCCCTGGCCGAATCCCCGGACCCGCGCGGCCGGGCTCCGGGTCCCTGCGACCCTGGCGGACCGAATCGTGCTCCGGGCCCTCCGGGAGACGAACGGCGCGGGTGTGACGGTGACCGAGGAGGCCATGTCCGTGGCGGCGTCGAACCTGGCTGCGCTTGAGGGCGTATCCGCGTGTCTCGAGGGAGCGGCGACCCTTGCGGGACTACGACGACTCGTGGACGACGGTCTCATCGAGCCGAGCGACCGGGTCGTCCTCGTGAACACGGGTGCCGCACGCGAGGGGGGTCCTGCGCCCGTCGTCCCGACCGTGGGCTCCGCGGCGGAGGCCATCGAGGCGCTCGGGCTCACTTCGCGAGCTTCTTGACTTCCTCGAGGACCTGCTTCGCGTCCGGCGGGACGCCTGGGTCCTCCGTGACCCACTTGAACCTGACCACACCGTTCTTGTCGAGGACGAAGACGGAGCGCTTCGATACGCCGATCCAATCCTTGATCTTGTCGTAGAACACGCCGTAGGACCGGCTCACGGTCTTGTTCCAATCGCTGAGCAGCGGGTAGTTAATCCGGTTCGCGTCCCGGAACGCCTTGTGGCTGAACTGGCTGTCCGTGCTGATCCCGAACACCTTGGCCCCGTGCTGCTGAAGGTCCCCCATCGCGTCCCGCATGGCGCAGAGCTGGCCCGTGCAGACCCCCGTGAAGTCGAAGAAGTAGAAGGACAGGACCACGGGCCCTTTCCCGAGCTCCTTGGAGAGCGTGACGGGCTTCCCTTCCTCGTTCGGCATCGTGAAATCCGGCGCCTTCTGTCCGACCTCAACCATGGGTTGGCCTCCGCGCCGCGGCCCAGGGACCGGTGTCCCATAACCCTTTCGCATTGGCGCATGCGGGACGGGGCGCGGGTCTGCGCAGGGGCGGCGCAGAGGCGGTGCGAGTCGCGTTCGCGCTTGTCGTCGGCTCGAATGCGAAATGTATAACTATAGTGGACAGCGAATCACCGGGCTACCCATTCCCGGGGACGATGAGGAGTAGGCCCGACGGACGGGACGCTTGCCGGACTCGATGGGGGATCGAATGGCCAAGTACGTGCTCGCAGCGGACTACACCTTGATGACGGACTACCGCGGGGTGCCCCTGGCTACTTTCTTCAGCTGCATCCCGACGGATTACTGGCACTCCCGCCTGGTCTATCGGATCCTCGCGGATCCCCCCAAGCTCAACGCGAACGGGCAGCCCATCCGGGCTCCCTACGGCCTGCGCAAGGTCGAGGCGGGGCTCGTGAAGGCCGTAGGCCGGGACGAGGTCGTCATCGCACCGCCCCAGCTCATCGACCGCTACATCACGGACGACACGGAGGTCGTGGGACTGCATACCATGGATCCTCTGGGCCTGGGGCCCGTGAGCATGTCGTTCACCATGGGCGGCGTCCTGACCCCGTACACGAAGGCCAAGTTCCTCGAGCTGGCCGCGCAGGCCCAGAAGCCTGGGAGGAAGTACAAGGTCATCGTGGGCGGCCCGGGCGCCTGGCAGTTCGACAACCGGCCGGGGCTCCAGGAGGAGCTCGGGATCGACCACCTCGTCTACGGCGAGTGCGACCACTTCATCGCGGACGTGTTTGACCAGGTGCGGACGGGCAGCGCGCCCCCGGTCCTGCGGTTCAACAACCGGACGGCCCCGCGCGTCGAGGAGGTGCCCAAGGTCCTGGGGCCCACGATGCATAACATGGTGGAGGTCATGCGCGGCTGCGGCCGCGGTTGCGAGTTCTGCGAGGTCACCCTGCGCCGGCCTCGGTACTTCCCGCTGGATTTCATCGCGGACGAGATTGCGGCTATCACGACGGCACCGGAGAGCAACTCGATCCAGCTGCACTCGGACGACATCTTCCTGTACCGCCTGGAAAACTGGAAGACGTTCGAGCCCAACGAGGACGCGGTCAAGGAGCTCTTCACCCACGTGATGAACCAGCCCGGCGTGGACCACTGCTACCCCACGCACGGGACGGTGAGCGCCGCGGTGACCAACCCGGGACTCATCGAGGACCTCTCGGAGATCGTCCACGCGGGGCCCGACAAGTGGATCGGGATCCAGAGCGGCATCGAGACGGGGAGCCCCAAGCTCTCGAAGGCCGTCCTGAACCGCAAGGCGGCGCCCTTCACGCCGGAGGAGTGGCCCGAGATCGTGGTCCAAGGCACGGAGATCCTGAACAAGCACTACTGGTTCCCCGCGTTCACAATCATTATGGGCCTGCCGGGGGAGACCCCTGAGGATGCGTGGATGACCGTGGACCTGATCGACAAGATGGAGCAGATTCCCAACGGCCACTTCGTGACGGCGCCCCTCACCTTCGTGCCCATCGGGGCCCTCCGCGGCGAGGAGTTCTACAACATCGACGAGATGATCGACGAGGCGAGGTTCAACATCGCGTACCGTGCTTGGCGCCACGAGGTCCTGGAGATGGACAGCATGCTCTGGAACCTGACCAAACTCCCCCTCCCGGTCCGCGCGATGGTCGTCGCCACGGGCCGCGTGGGTGGGCGGTACATCCTCCAGATCATGCGTCGCTACGGCGAGGACCGCGGCTTCCGCATCCGCCAGCCCGCGAAGACGCGGCGGCAGGCGGAGGGCCACACGGTCAGCTTCCCCGCCGCCTAG
>JAWOML010000028.1:0-16404 GCA_033852515.1 Thermoplasmata archaeon
CGGGTCCTCGGAACCGTTTGAACCATCGATCTCCGGGTGTCTCACCGGGGACCCGGGAGTCCCGGGGTATGAGCCCGACGGGATATCCTGGCTACCCCACCCCGCTATGGCATCCGCAGGATTGGCCGCTCCGCCTTAAACCTATCGCGCGCGCGGACTCAAAAGAACTTGCGGAACCGCGCGAGGTCGTCGAGACTGCCCTTGAACCGGAGCTTGCCCGTCGCGTACGCCTTGAACGGTCCCATCTCGCGGAGGATGAGTGCGCGGAGCGTCTCGGCATCCGTGATCAGGGTGATATCCGCCTTCTCGATGCCGCCGTCCAGGAGGGCCGCGACGTGGCGGTCCTTCAACGTGAAGTGCCACTTGGTCCCGTCCTTCAGCTCGATGAGGACCGTCTTCTCGAGGTCTCCGATCTCCTCGCGCAGCTTGGGATCCGAGTCCACCCTGGAGTTGAACTTCGCGATGATGCCCTCGAGGAGATCCTTCATGCCTTGCCCCGCCCGAACTCGTCCAGCTTCCGGTTCTTGGCCTCCGCGAGCAGACGCCGCGTGGTGTCCCACGTCAACCGGGTGTAGGGCGGCGGACTCCCCTTCTCCTTAATCCACTTTTCCAGGAAGGCAATGGTCAGGGGATCCGAGGGATAGCCGGAGCCCATGGCCTCCCCCAGCTCCGCCTCAATCTTCCGCATCTCCGCGTCGCGACGGACCTTGGCCACGATGGACGCCGCGCTGACCACGGGGAACAGATTGTCGGCTTCGTGCTGGGAGACGATCTCCACCTCGAAAGGGAGGAGCTTGAGGATCGCGCGCTTGAACTCGATCTCGTCCACGTCCACGGCGTCCACGTATGCGGTCTCGGGATGGAGCGTCTCGACCAAGGACGCGAAGAGGCGAGCCTCGAAGTCGTTCAAGGACATCTCGGCCCGCATCACGTCGATGTCCTTCGCGGGGACCACGAGCACCTCGCAGCGGGCCACCTTCTCAATCTCAGGCGCGAGGAGCTCACGCCGCTCGGGCGAGAGCTTCTTGGAGTCCCGCACGTTGAGATGCCGCAGGGGGACGTCGGAATCCACCATGACGCCCGCCACGACTAGGGGGCCGAGGACGGGGCCGCGCCCTGCTTCATCGATTCCGCAGATCACGGTTCATGCTCCGAGAAGTTCCTTCGCGGTCTCCTGGGCTCGCTCCAGAACCGCGTCCTCATCAACAGTCCGCAGGATTCCCCCGGCCATGAGGACCTGGCCGTCGACGATGGTCGCCTGGACATCGCTGCCTCGACTGCTGTAGACCAAGTGGCTGATGACGTTGGCCGGATAAAAAGGCGTGGTGTGAGGCCGCCGCATCGAGACCACAGCGAGGTCCGCGCGCTTGCCCGCCTCGATCGAGCCGATGAGCGAGGACGCCCCGAGTGCGCGGGCCGCGTCCACGGTTACCATGTCGAGGGCACGTTGCGCCGGGAGGACACGGGCATCCCACCGCATGGCCTTGTGCAGGAGCGAGGCCGTCTTCATCTCGGCGAAGAGGTCCGCTGCGTTGTTGGAGAGGGCCGAGTCCGTGCCCAGGGCCACGGAAACGCCCGCGTCGAACATCTCGGGAACGGGGGCGACGCCGCCGGAGGCGAGCTTCATGTTGGACGTGGGACAGTGCGCCACGCTCACTCCATGGCGAGCGAGAAGGCGGACCTCATTCAACGTGAGCCAAACACCGTGCGCGACGTTCAGCCGGTCTCCGAGGAAGCCGAGGTCCTCGAGCCACTCCGCGGGCCTGCGACCCGTCTTGGCCAGGTGATCATAGACCTCCTTTCGCGTCTCGGACAGATGGGTGTGCGTCCGGACACCATGCCGGTCTGCGACCTCCCGGGCGGCATGGAAGGTCTCCTCGGAGGCCACGTAGACGCCCTGGACTCCGACCTCGGGCATGACGAGCGAATCTCCCTTGTGCTTGGCGACGAACGCGTCCGCGTTCTTCACGGGGTTGCCGTGCTGGGTCGTGAAGGACTCGTCCAGGGTGACCCAGGCGAGGAAGCCACGCATCCCGGATTCCCGCACCGCGCGGGCCACCTCATCCTCCCAGTAGAAGAGATCCTGGAAGCTCGTGGTCCCCGAGCGAATCATCTCGACGCAGCCCAGGAGGGCGCCGAGCTGCACGTCGCGTCGCGTGAGTTTCGCGTCCAAGGGGAAGGAGCGTGCCAGCATGTCCTCCAGAGGCAGGTCGTCCGCCACCCCGCGGAGCAGAGCGTTCGCCACGTGCTGATGCGTGTTGATGAGGCCCGGGAGGACCGCGCAACCGCGGCAGTCGATCACCTCGTCCGCGGACCCCAGCGACTCGCCGATCCCGGCGATCCGGTTCCCTTCGATGAGGACGTCCCCGGTGAGGATGCGGCGCCCGGCGTCCTGCGTGACGACGAGGCCGCCGCGCAGGAGGAGGGACATGCAGTCGCCGCCGATGGGGGCGACCCTAGAAAGGTTTTGCTACACGTCGCACAACGTCTCGTTGCCAGGAGAGGACCCGCGTGCCGCCACTGCACACGCCCCCTTCTGTTCGGATCAGGTGGTCGGAGCTCCGGTTCCCGGTCCACGCCCTCCCCGATAGGGGCGGGCACCTTGCCCTACAACAAACTGTCCGTGAATCAACTCCACTTTCGACACATTTATCGGACCAGGAGCCTCTTGTCCGAAACGTAGAGGGATGACGTTGCGGATTAGTCGGGTTCGACTCGGTCTCTGCCTGACCTTGATTGGAGTGTTGTTCCTCGCCCCGGGCTACATCGAATGGAGCTATCTGACCTCGGCCTACTACCAACAGTGCACAGGCAGCGCGCCCGCCTCCAGTTGCGAATCGCTCTTCATAAGCATCAATCTCTGGGCTCCCTACACAGGCTTCTTCCTCGCGGTCGTCCTCGGCGGCTTGGTCGCGACCATCATGAGCTTCGGGGCAGAACGCTGGGAGAGGCGGATGACGGCAGGCTAGCGCCTTCTCGGTCCGAACCAGAAGATCGAGGCGGTTTTTGCGGCGCAGGACGGGCTCCAAACCCCGGAGCCCTCTGGAACAGGCAGCGCCTTCGTTGTTGCGCGTGTGTGAGAGGGCTCACAACCAGAAGGACGCGACCGTCCTACGCCCGCCGCCTGGCGTTGTGGGAGTGTCCGCAAGGTTTTGTGGGCCCGCCGTCATCCGGGGCGCGTGGACGGCTCCTTCGCCGATGCCCTCCGAACCTGCCTCGACCGCATCCCCGAAGGGCGGGTCGCCACATGCGGCCGCGTGGCCCGGGCACTCGGCGACGTGCGTGCGGCTCGTGCCGTGGCTCAGTACCTGGGGGATCACCCCGAGACTCCGGCGGGACATCGCGTGGTCCGGGCGGATGGACGGCCCGTGCTGAGCCGTCTTGCCCCCCGGCTCGCGGCCGAGGGAGCGATGATCGCGCGCGGGCGCGTTGCCCCCGATCGGTTGTTGGATGAACTGCCCGAGCTCCCCCTCCTCGGCAATCTGCGCAAGGAGCAGGAACGATTGGAGCGGCGCGTCGTGGAGCGGGACGACTTCGAGCCCTTGAAGCGCCTCGGCGCCGCGGACGTCTCCTACGACGCCGACCGGGCCTGCGCGGTCGCGGTCACGGTGGATGCAGAGACCCTGGAACCCTTGGAGATTGTCGTGCGCCAGATTCGGATCGAGTTCCCATACATCCCGACATACCTCGCGTTCCGCGAACTGCCGGCGATTCGACCGGCCGTGGAAGCGCTCCGGAGAAAGCCTGAGGTCCTGTTCGTGGACGGCCATGGCCGCCTGCACCCGCTCGGTTTTGGCTTCGCGTGCTACGCGGGAATCACGCTCGACGTGCCTACCGTGGGAATCGCCAAGCATCCCCTTGTGGGACGGCCTTCGCCATCGCGGGCCGCTGGGAGTGACGCGGTACCCATCCTCCTCGGCGGACACATCCGGGGATACGCATGGAGGCCGCCGGGAGGTTCGCGGCCCCTCTACGTGTCCGTGGGGCATCGGGTGTCCCTCAGGACGGCCCTCTCCCTCACCCGGCGCACCACCCGTGAGCGGTACCCCGAGCCCCTTCGCATAGCGGATCGACTTTCAAAAGAAGAGAGGAGGAAAAACACGGAAAGAAGTGCGTCAGAACGGGCCGCGCATCCGCGGCCCCCTGCCCAAAGCCCGCAGGGCACTTAGCGCTTCTTTCCTTTCTTGCCCTTCTTGCCTTTCTTGGCCAAAAACTTCCTCCTAGCAGACCGTATGGTATCGCGGAGCTTAAACTTAGTGAAACCGGAGATGGCTCGCAAATAATCGATTAAATATATAATTGATATCATATTTATGTGAACGAAAGCATTTTCGTCGCTCGGCGCATTTGGGTCGTCGTGGAAATTCTCGTCTTCGGGGCAGGAGCCATGGGGAGTTTCTTCGGCGGCCTCCTCGCGATCCGTCACGAGGTGACCCTGGTCGGCCGGAAGGATCACATGGACGCGGTCGCAGCCCGCGGATTGCGGATTTCCGGGAAGACCGCGCGGGTCGCCCGGCCCCACACGGCCACGCGCGTGCCGCGAGGGGTGAAGCCGGAGCTCGTGCTGGTGACCACGAAGGCCTACGACACGGCGAACGCCATGCACGTCCTCCGGCCGTTCGGGGCCACGGCCACGTTCCTTACCCTCCAGAACGGGCTCGGCAACGCGGAGGTCATCGCGGCCTCCACGAAGCACGTCGTCGCAGGCACCACGGCCCACGGTGTGACCCTCGTGCGGCCCGGGGAGATCCGCCACGCGGGCATCGGCGACACGACGATCGGCGCGTGGCGCGGTGCCCCGGCGGAGACCGTTGTGCGGGTGCGCGACCTTCTCGACGAGGCGGGCATCCGTACGCGAATTGCGGCGGACATCCGATCCGAGCTCTGGGCCAAGCTGGTGGTCAACGCGGCGATCAATCCCCTGGCCGCCCTGACGGGCGTGCCGAACGGCCGACTCGTCCAAGACCCGGCCCTCCGTCAGCTGCTCGAGGATGTGGCCCGCGAGACCGCGGAGATCGCCCGTGCCGCCGGCGCCCGCGTCGAACCTGAGGACCTCGTCCGTCGAGCCCGGCTCGTCGCCCGCCGCACCGCGGAGAACCGGGCTAGCATGCTCCAGGACCTCGACCGGGGACGGAGGACCGAGATCGACGCGATTGCGGGGGCCGTGCTCCACGAGGCCGAGCGAGTGGGTCGGCCGGCCCCGCTCAACCGGGCCCTCTTCGCTCTAGTGAAGGCCCGCGAGACGGCCGCCCGAGCCGAATCCTGACGCCGCGTTCTTCCCGGGGAAAACGGGACGGGGTGCGTGAACCTTTATAAAGGACTATATAAATGCCCTCGGGCCGGACGGTGCGGAGGGAACGTCCTTCACCCGTTCTAAGGTGGTACCTTGGCGAAGATTAAGATCGAGAACGTCGTCGCATCGACCTCCCTCGGGGAGGAGCTGGACCTCCAGGCCATCGCCCTCGCCCTCGGCGGTGCGGAGTACGAGCCGGAGCAGTTCCCGGGTCTCATCTACCGCCTCAAGGAGCCCAAGACGGCGACCCTCCTCTTCCGCAGCGGCAAGGTCGTGTGCACGGGCGCGAAGAGCCTGGAGCACGTGAAGACCGCCATCGACCTCGTCGCGAAGCAGATCGAGGCCGCGGGCATCCCAATCAAGAAGAACCCCGAGATCGAGGTCCAGAACATCGTCGCGTCGTCGGACCTCGGCACGGAGATTAACCTGAACGCGATCGCCATCTCCCTCGGACTCGAGAAGGTGGAGTACGAGCCCGAACAGTTCCCCGGGCTCGTGTACCGCATCGACCAGCCCAAGGTCGTTGTCCTCCTCTTCGGGAGCGGGAAGCTCGTGTGCACGGGCGCCCGCAAGCCCTCGGACGTCGAGGAAGCCGTGGAGAAGATCACGGTCGAGCTGAAGGCCGCGGGCCTCCTGCGGTAGTCGCGGGACAGAGTCGCCATAGCGGTTCGTCGTTGCCTCGCGTCACCGTAAGTGCGAACCCTTTATCGCCCGCCCGGGCTTGCGTCGCATCCGAGGGAAAGCCCGGATGGCCACGCGACTCCCCATCTTCGACAACCACATCCATTTCCGCCCCGAGTTTCTGGGGGTCGAAGGGGCCAAGGTGTTCGAGAAGGCCGGCGGCACGGCGCTCCTCCTCACCCACTCACCCTACGAGGACATCCCGATCAACCACGGCTCGGACTACGACCGGGCATACCGCAAGACGCTCGCCATGGCGGACGCGATCCGGGCGGCCACGAAGCTCCAGGTGTTCGTGGCCCTCGGACCGTACCCCGTCGAGTGCTTGCACCTCAAGGAGGTGCAAGGCTTCGAGGCGGCGGTCGCGGCCATGAAGCAGGGGCTGGACCTCGCGTCCCGGTACGTGGCCCAGGGCAAGGCCGTGGCCATTGGCGAGATCGGCCGGCCGCACTTCCCTGTGGGCCCCGAGATCGTCGCGGCGTGCAACGACGTGATGGAATATGCCATGCGGGCGGCCAAGCGCCTCGGGTGCGCCGTGGTCCTCCACACGGAGGACCCCACGCCCGCCACGTACGCCGAGTTCGCGGCGATCGCGGCCAAGGCGGGCCTGGACCGGAACCGGGTCGTCAAGCATCACTCCACGCCGCTGACCCGACCCGAGGAAACGCAGGGCCTGGTACCGTCCCTCCTGGCCAAGGAGGAGATTGTCACGGAAGCCCTGAGGGGAGGCCCGACCTTCCTCCTCGAGACGGACTACATTGACGACCCGCGACGGCCGGGAGCCGTGCTCGGGCCGGCCACGGTCCCGAAGAAGACGCGCGCATGGATCGAGAAGGGCATCCTGACGGAGGACCAGGCGTGGATGATCCACAAGGAGATACCCGAGCGGACGTACCACATCCGGTTGGACTGACCCAGGCGCAGGCTCGACGCGTCATCTCCGGATCTCAAACTCCTCGTATTCGCCGCGGGCGACGCCCCAGGCGCAGTCCACGCGGCTCACGACCGCGGCGGGCTGGGAACTCCGATTCCACTCGATGCACTCCTCGATTTGCTCGCGCGCTCCCTCGAAGACGGCCTCCACGCTCCCGTCGGGGAGGTTGCGCACATAGCCCGTCAGCCCGAGGGTTCGCGCCTTCTCGTCGCAATGCGCGCGGAAGTACACACCCTGGACGCGGCCGTGGAAGCGGACCGTCGCCCGGACGTTCATCATCGAAGCGTACGAGCCTCGACCAAATAAGGTTATTATAGACCGACCTGCTACGGAACCTCCCCCGCAGGGTGGTTTTGCCATGGCGCGTCGGAACGTGCAGGACCTACGGGTTTCCGACTTCATGACGAGCGAGGTCGTGTGGGCGTCCCCGGACGATGCGTTGGGCGAGGTCCTGGGCCGCATGAAGAAGCACGACGTGCACGAGATCCCCGTGGGCACGCGCGGCAAGCTGGACGGCGTGATCACGATGCGGGAACTCATGAAGCGACACACCCTGCCACCCTCGACCAAGGCGTCCACGCTCGTCACCGAGGCCCCCGAGGTCACCCCGGACACGAGTCTCCCGGAGGCTGCTGAGATGCTCATCACCACGGGGTTCCGGGCCCTCCCGGTGGTCCGCAAACGGAAGGTCGTCGGCATCATCTCACGGACGGATCTCGTCCGCGCGTTGGTCGAGTCGGACGCCCTATCGGGGCTGCCGCTCCGGGACTTCATGACCCCGAACCCCCAAGGTGTGTCCGAGGACGAGACGGTGGACCGAGCGGTCCACGTGATGACCTCTCTGGGCGAGCGCTCAATCCCCGTCGTGGACAAGAACCGAAGGCTGCGCGGCGCAATCGGGATGAAGGATGTTGTGGACCTGTTCGCCCAGCCCAAGGTCCGCAAGCAGTTCGGCGACTACGGCACGAAGCACGAGAAGGTGGAGATCGAGGTCAAGGGCGTGATGCATACGCCCGCGGTCACGATTGGGACCGAGAGCGACCTGCACCGGGCGGCGGAGCGTATGCTCAAGGAGGACGTGTCGTCCGTCTTTGTCCTGGACGGCGAGGAGCTCACGGGCATCGTGACCAAGCTCGACCTGATGCACTTCCTCGCGGGGCTCCGCGAGCGTGAGCAACTGTTCGTGGAGATCAGCGGACTCGAGGACGAGCCCTCGGAGACCTACGACGAGATCTACGGGACCGTCCAGAAGGAGATGCGACGGATCGCGCAGCTCGTGACCCCGCGGACCCTGTCCCTTCACGTCCAGAAGTACAAGCCCAACGGGGACCGGTGGAAGTACTCGATCCGCTGCCGCTTCCAGACGACCCACCAGATGTACTACGCGAACCACTTCGACTGGGATCTGCACCTCGCGCTCAAGGACCTCCTGGAGACGCTGTACAGGCGCATCTTGAAGGACAAGGAGCGCAAGGTGACGGAGCGCAAGCTGGGCCGCTCAACGTAGGTTCCAGAATTCCTTGTGGGCCCGCTTGGTCGCCTCGATCGCGGGCTTGCCCTTCCCTTTGGCATCGAGCAGCTGCGTGAGCTCGAGGTCCACGCGGCTCCGGTGGAGGCGGGCGATGACACCCGCGTAGACCTCGGAGAGGGCCTGGAGGTGGTAGCCTCCCTCCAGGACGACCACGAAGCGGTCGGGGCAGAGTTCATGGGCCAGCTCGAAGCTCTGGGTCATCAAGTCCACGTAGCCCGGGGAGGACAGGGAGAGGCCCGTGAGCGGGTCCCGATAGTGCGCGTCGATGCCCAGGCTCACGAGGATCAGATCGGGTTTGTACTCCCGGACCACGGGCGCCACGACCTGGTCGTAGGCGAGCCGGAACGACTCGTCGCCGCAGCCCGCCGTGAAGGGGATGTTGATGTTGAACCCCCGACCCTCCCCCTTGCCCACGTCCTCCGCCGCGCCCGTCCCGGGATAGATCCCGTACTGGTGGGTCGAGATGTAGAGCACCGCGGCCTCGTCCGTGAAGATCTCGCTGGTCCCGTTCCCGTGGTGGGCGTCGTAGTCCAGGATGGCCACGCGCTTCCCCTGGGCCACCTGGTCCGCGGCCGCGGCGGCCACGTTGTTCAGGTAGCAGAACCCCCCGCCGTAGTCGGGCCCCGCATGGTGCCCGGGCGGCCGCACGAGGCCGACCGCGGGCTTTCCCTCGGCCACGGACTCCCGGGTCGCCTGGATCACGGCGCCCGCGGCCAGGAGGGCGATGTCCCAAGTCTCCGGATGGACGGCGGTCTCCGGGTCCAGGAAGCCTTCCTTGAGATTCTCGAAGTACTCCAGGAAGGTCGCGCGGTGCACCCGCCGCAACTCCTTAGGGGTGGCCACGGTCGGCGTCCGAACGTCCCGGAACAGCCCTTCCTGCCGCAGGCGATCCACGATGGCCTTGAGACGTTCGGGCCGCTCCACGTGCATCGGGGACGAGACGTGCTCCAGGAAGTGGGGATCGTAGAAGAGCACGGACCGCCCGCAACGGGTCCGGAGACTTCAAGCCATCGCACGGTCGCGGGGGGTCGCGGAGGCGGTTCCGGGGATGCGTTTCCAACGTTATCAGTCATAAAAATCATCCGTGAGATTTGGTGAAAATCGTAAAGGAACGCTTAAGCGATTCCCAGGGATAACTAACATGGCTGGGCTCGAAGGGCGTTGATGAAGGGACTTCTCGAGACGCGTTCAATGGTCCTGCTAGTCGCAGGAGTCGTGGCGGTCGGGACCCTGGCGTTGTCGGCCGCCCCATCGCCCGCGCCCGCGGCGGCCTCCCTGGGGTTCTGGGAGGCCTACGCGCGAGGGTTCGTGAGCGTCGTCATGGAGAACGAAACGGTCCGGGAACCGGGAGGTGCGATTCCCCTGCCTGCGGGGATACGGGTGACCAACACGGCGAGCGTGCCCGTGGTCATCTCGGAGGAGGTCGTGCTCATGAGCCCTCACCCATCCCAGTCGCCGCCGCCGAGCGCCGCGAACACGACGGCGGACGCCGCGCTGACCGTCGGCACGATCCCGGCCCACGGGAGCGTGCTGTACTCGTTCGGCGAGTTCGTGCTCGCGGGGTGGGTGGACCCCGCGCCCATGTGGTGGGATCTGGAGCAGATGCAGTTTTCGCAAGCGGGGGTGGCCTTCACGGTTGGGGGGGAGACCCTTCCGTTCGCCGTCCGCTCCTTGATCGCGCATCCGTTCTACAACAGTCCGTTGGACAACACGCAGAGCTCGTTGTACGTGTACCTGCGGTCCCACCCGACGGTCGTCGTGGGCAAGCTGCCGTTGTGGTCGACGACCCACGGGACCGCGGGCGCGACCGTCCGGGTGCGGCTCGATGCGACGAACCTGGCGGTGTGGGCGACCGACGACACGGAGACGCAGCCCGTCAACCTGACGAAGGGGATCCTTCAGGACCTCGTGCCTGCCGGGTGGAGTGTGGCGGAGGGGAGTTACTCCGTGGTGCCGGACCGAGTCACGGACAACGCGAACGGGTCCACGACGCTCCAGTGGAACGTGACGCTGCCGGCTCCTGAGGTGAGCGGGCAAGGGAACCCGAACGTTCCCACGCCGTACAGCACCGCCACGCGGTTCTACACGCTCGTGGCTCCGGCGCTCGGCGCCACGTCCGTGAGTTTGCCGCGCGCCACCTCGGACATGTTCCGCACGGGCACCCCGGATGCGGAGTCCGCGCCCGTCCTGGTCCAAGGGAACCTGCCGCCTCTGGCAAATGCCGGGGGACCGTACACCGGGAACGAAGGGGACACGATCCTCCTGAACGCGTCGAAGACCTCGGACCCGGAGGGGGACGCGCTGCAGTACCGCTGGTCCTTCACGGACAGCGGCTCCTGGAACACCCCGTGGTCGTCCTCGCCCACGGCGGAGGTCACGTACACGGACGAGTTCTCGGGACAGGTCCGCGTCGAGGTGACCGACGGGTTCTCCTTGGTGAACGCGACCGCACCCGTCACGATCGGGAACGTCCCACCCGTCGTCCGGAGCTTGACGGCCGACGCATCGGTGCAGGCGGATTTCCGGCTAGTGCTCGCAGGCGAGAAAGGGCATGACGCGACGCTCTTCCTGGGAGCGAACGGCACCACGCTCGCACGCGTGCGCGTGGTCCGCCAGCCCGGCGACCCCATGGCCCAGTCGAAGGACACGGGCATGCTCACCCTGGACCCGCTCAAGCCGATCACGGTCACCGTGCTGTACACGCCGGGGGACGACCCCGTGAACGGGCAGCCCAATGGGGACACCCCCGCGTCGCTGATCATCGCGTTCCCGAACGGGACATCCATCAAGCTCTCCCACAACTTCAACGTCCAGCACAAGGCGACGTGGAACTGGAGCCTCGGCGACCTCCGCGGCCGCCTCCGCCTGGCCGGGATCACGCTCCGCGCGAGCCTGTACGACCCCGGCGCCGATGCGCTGACCGCGCACTGGGACTTCGGCGACGGGACGAATCTGACCCAGGTGTTCCCCAACGTGCCGGCGAGCGACACGCCCGAGAACGTGGTCGGCGGCGCCGCGCCCATGGCCGTGGTGGCGGTCGTGGTCCATCCGTTCGCCCCCGGCGCGAAGTACACGGTCGCCCTGACCGTCACGGACGCGGACGGAGCGTCCACGAGCGCGTCGCTCGTCGTCTCCCTCGAGTAACGGCAAAGATTATCCGCTGCGCGGTGGGTGGCGCTGCAACCCATGATCGAGGACCACCGCATCCTACGCGGTCTCCACGTTGTCCTGCGGCCTCTGGGCACCGGCGATCTGCGGCGGTGCGTGAAGTGGTTCAGCGACCCCCAGGTCACCCAGTTCCTGGGTCGGGCGGGACCCGTGACCCTCGCCGAGGAGGAGCGGTGGTACCACGACTACGTTCGCCGGGGCGACGAGCAGATCTTCGCCATCGAAATCCAAGGCCGCCATGTGGGGAACCTGGGCCTGCACAAGGTGGACCGCGTCCACCGGAAGGCGGACCTCGGGATCGTGATCGGGGAGACCACGTACTGGTCCCACGGCTACGGGACGGATGCCCTGCGCACGGCGCTGCGCTACGGGTTCGGCCCGCTCGGGTTGAACAAGGTCTCCTTGGACGTGCTCGAGGGGAACCTTCGGGCCATCCGTTCGTACGAGAAGTGCGGCTTCGTCCGCGAGGGCATCCACCGGGAGGATGTGTACAAGGACGGCCGCTTCCTCAACGTGATCCGGATGAGCATCTTGTCCCGCGAGTTCGGCGAGCACGAGCGGACGGCGGCCTGAGGGCCGTCACAGCTCGAGGAGCTCCCGCGGCGCGGTGCTCATGTATCGCGCTCCCTTCGGGGTGACGAGCACGTCGTCCTCGATCCGCACGCCCCCAAAGCCCGGGATGTAGACGCCCGGCTCGTCCGTCATGACCATGTTGGCCTTGAGGACCAGCTCGCTCGTCGTGTGGAACCCGCCCCCGTCGTGGACCGCGAGGCCCACGGAATGACCGAGTCCGTGGATGAACCGGCCCTTGTACTTCGTGGAGTCAATCAGGGAACGGGCCGCGGCGTCCACAGCCTTCCCCTTGACCCCGGGCCGCATCTTGGCCAAGGCCGCCTTCTGGGCCCGGGCCACGGTGCGGTACATGGACCGCTGCTCGTCGGAGGCCTTGCCCACGACCACGGTCCGCGTGACGTCCGAGCAGTACATGTGGTACAGGGAGCCGAAATCGATCACGATCAGGTCTCCCTTTCGGATCTTCCGCGGACCGGCCGTGTAGTGGGGCTCCGCCCCGTTGGGGCCCGAGCCCACGATGGTCCGGAAGGACGGACCCGAGGCCCCGTTCTCCTGCATGCGGTACACGAGCTGCGCGGCGATCTCGGACTCTCGAATCCCAGGTCGAATCGAGGGCAGGGTCTGCTCGAACGACTTCGAGGCAATGTCGCACGCCTTCTGGATGAGCGCCACCTCCTCGTCGTCCTTCACGAGGCGGGCCGCTGTGACCGCCTCGGAGACGTCCACGAACTTCGCGGACTTCGGGGCGTACTTCCGTAGCCGGGTGAACGCGCCGTGCGTGAGCTCCGCCGCGTTGATGCCGATGCGCCGATGCCCCTCCAGAAGCTTCCGCAGGATGCGGGACGGCTCTTCGCGGTGGCGGAACACGTGGAGCGGAAGCCCGCTCTTCTTCGCGGCCTGCTCTTCCAGGGCGGAGGTCAGGACCTCCACGCTCCCGTCGGGATGCAGGAAGGAGGCACACCCCTCGAACAGGCCGTCCGTGAGGCCCGTGGCGTAGAAGAAAGACAGGTCGATGTGGGGGTCGACGGAGTTCATGAATACGACGAGGTCCACGTGATCGCCGATGTTGCGGAAGATCTTCCTTACTCGGGCTCGCATGGGAACCGCCGCGGGTAAGCCGACCTCCGTAGTTAAACGTTGGTCGCGCGGCGGCCGGGAAGGGTTTTATGGCCCGCAGCCCGTCGCCTCGCCGTGCCGAAGCGACGACATCGCGGCATGGAGCGGCGGATCGCCCTCGAGCGGATGCTCGTCCTCTTCGGCCTTGCGGAGAAAGAAGCCCTCCAGGGCCACGGGCCCCGGGCCCGCCGGTACGTGGACCTGGCGCGGAAGATCGGGATGCGGTACAACGTCCGCGTGCCGGCGGAGTACAAGCGGCGGTTCTGCAAGGCGTGCGGGGCGTACTTCGTGCCCGGTGTGAACGCGCGGGTGCGGGTGGGACGGGGCCGCGTCGTGGTCACGTGCGCGGGGTGCGGCGCCATCCAGCGGCTCCCATACCGCACGGAGCAGTCCATGGCCCGCGCCCGGCGAAGGCCCGCTCAGTAGGACGTCGTCATGTCGATCTTGCCCGCCTTGCGAGCCAGGTATTCTCCCAGCTTGAAGACGCCGAGGCTCAGGCCGAAGAAGACCACGCTGGATAGGGCGAGGAAGCCGAGGATCGTGAGGTCGCTGAACGTGCTCAGCCCGGTCGGAACCGCGGTCATCACGTCGCTCGGAAGGAGGAGCCGGCGGGATAGATCGAACCAGTACGTGAGAGGGATCACCTTGCCCACGTCCTGCAGGAAGACGGGGAGGATGCTCAGCGGGTAGAGGACGCCGCAGAAGACGTAGAAGATCCCCGGCACGGCCTCCGCCAGGGTCTGCGTGTGGCGGGCCATGAGGAACGTGACGCCCCCGAGGGTGATCCCGATGGCCAGGAGGCAGAACAGGCCCAGGACGAGCCCCGCGGCGAGGATGGGCACGTTGCTCCACGTGAGGACCAAAGGGATGCCGAGGAACGCGACGCCGAAGGCTAGGGTGATGACCACCGCGAACGCGGAGACCAGGACCTTGGAGAAGGCGCGGCCCATGATGTACACGTAGTAGGAAATCGGGGAGATGTACACGTAGCGGATGGTCTGGTACCACTCCCGGTCCGACTGGATCACCTGGAATGTGCCGAAGAGCACGGACCCCACGAAGATGAAGAACGCGTTGCCCACGTACATGAAGTCGAAGAGGGCAGGCGCCTGGATGTTCCCGATCGCGGCGAAGACGACGTACATGAGGACGAGGATGAAGGCCGCCGCGATGGGCTTGATGATCGAGTAGATCACGAAAAGCCAGGGCTCTGTCCAGTTTGAATCCATCTCCCAGCCGAGCCACGCGGCCACCTTGAAGGTCCGCCAGAACGTGTTCACTGATGCCGTGAGGTCAGCTTCCCCTCTCGCTTCGCGAGCCGTTCAAGGTACGCGAGGGAGTACCTCGCGAGGATCAGGAACACCACGGCCAGAGCGACCAGGAGCTCGAGCTCCTGGTCGGGCGGGAGGATGTAGAGCGGCGCGGTGCCGCCTAATGTGAGCTGGCGCAGGGCGTCGAGGCCCAGCATGGCGGGCACGAGGCTCCCCGCCAGGCCCACGGCGGAGCCCCACGGCGCGAGCTGCGGGAGGAACAGGCCCCCCGCGGGGAAGTACATCCCGCTGGAGAAGAAGATGGGCTCCTCCAGGAGGGAGGAGAGGTTCCACGCCTCGCGTCCCCAGAGGAGGTACAGGGAGGCGAACATCATCCCCATGCCGTACAACGCGACCAGGGTGACAAAGAACACGGCAAGGAGGAGCCAGGGGTTCGCGACCTGGAACACGACGCCGAAGACGAGGATGCCCGCGACCAGGGTGGAGAGGGCGCGCACGGAGGTCATGAACATCCCTCCGATGGCCATGCCCGCGAGGAGCGCCATCCGGCTCATTGGCGCCATCATGTAGATCTGCAGGTTGCCGATCTCCTTCTCCCAGTACAGCTGGCTCGCCATGGACCAGAGGACGTTGAGCCAGAACGCGACCATCGTGCCGCCGAGCACCACAGTGGCCACGAGCGCGTTCAGGTTCCTCGCGGCGGCTTGGAGGGCGGCGAGCTGGTCCGCCGGGAAGGCGCAGCTCGTGTTGCCGCAGTGCCCCGCCAGGATGGCGGCCACCTGCGCGTTGTAGAAGGCCTGGTAGATGAACACGTAGGCCGCGATGCCCAAGAGGGGCAGGAAGACCTCGAAGACGACCCAGGAGGGTTCACGGTTGGCCCCGATGACCCGAGGGTACGCTCGCCCGAGGACCGCCTTGAGGTTGAGGCGGATTCGGAAGCCCAGGTCGGACCGGCGCGCGGTCGCGGGACGGGAGTCGAACTGCGCGCTCATTCGAACCCCTTCCCCACCATGCTCACGAAGACGTCTTCCAGGGTCGGGTCGGATTTCTGGAGGGAGCGGACGCGGGACCCCTGGGCCATGACGTAGCTCAGGATGTCCGCCACGGGGCCCTCCCCGTCCAGGATGAACGTCAGGTAGGACGTGTTCTTCGAGGCGTCCTCCTTGACGGAGAAGTTCTTCACCCCCGGGATCTTGCCGAACCCCGAGGCGTCGCGGATCGGGTCGATCTCCAGGCGGAACGTCGTGTCGAGCCGAACCATCTTCTTCAGGTTCTGCGGCGTGTCGCACGCCAGGATGCGGCCGTTGTCGATGATGGCGATCCGGTCGCACATCTCGTCGGCCTCCGCCATGTAGTGGGTCGTGAGGAGGACCGTCTTGTTCCGCTCCTCCTGGAGCCACTTCATGACGTAGTCTCGGATCGTGCGCGCCGCGTTCACGTCCAGCCCGACCGTGGGCTCGTCGAGGAACGGGATGTCGGGATTCGTGACGAAGCCCCGGATCATGTTCATCTTCTGCCGCTGCCCCGTGGACAGGGTCCGCACCTTGGCGTCCCGCCGGTCCCGCAGGCCGAAGACGTCCATGAGCTCGTCAATCCGGTCGTTCGCCTGCTTCGAGGCGACCCCGTAGAACTGGGAGAACATCCAGATGTTCTCGCGGGTCGTCAGGAGGCCGTACCCCGTGGTCTCGCCACCCGAGACCATGGAGATGCGCTGGCGGATGGGGAAGACGTCCTTCGCGACATCGTACCCTGCTACGAACGCCTGGCCCGCGGTCGGAAGGAGGAGGGTGCAGAGGATCTTGATCAGGGTCGTC
This sequence comes from Thermoplasmata archaeon, assembly GCA_033852515.1. Taxonomy (GTDB): domain Archaea; phylum Thermoplasmatota; class Thermoplasmata; order RBG-16-68-12; family RBG-16-68-12; genus RBG-16-68-12. The sequence goes on from JAWOML010000028.1 coordinate 16,382, forward strand.
TTGCCCGCGCCGTTGGGACCCAA
>JAWOML010000029.1:0-3176 GCA_033852515.1 Thermoplasmata archaeon
CGCATCCCGTTCGTCGGCACGGCGGGCGTGTAGGGCTTCGCGGGGTCCGCGTACATGAGGGCGGCCTGCTTCAGGTGGCGGACGGCGATGGCCTCGCCGCGCTTCGCGATGGGGCAGACGCGCTCGCAGTAGTGGTAACAGACGTCGCCGAGGCACGAGGCCAGCGGGTTGTCCCGCACGATTAGGTCCCGGGCGCCGTTGAAGTCCTCCGCGGCCAGGAGCTTGATGTAGCCTCGGGCGTCCTGGTGAATCGGGCACTCGTCCATGCACCAAGGCTTGCCGCACTGGATGCACCGCTGGGCTTCGAGGACCGCCTCTTCGCGGGTGTAGGGGATCAGGGCTTCGACGAACACCCCGCGGCGCTCCATGGGGTCGTTCTCGTGGATGGGGGTGCGCTTGGGATTGAGCGGGGCTTTCTTCTTGGGGGGCGCCTGCTCGGGCATGGAAATCGACCCGGTTTCGGCCCACGAGACCCATGAACGCTCCGAAAGGAAAGTAATGATAATGCGGTCGGTCAACGTGTCCCGCGTGAGAACGGGAGCGTGCCCCTTTTACCCGGGGACTCCCACGCAGGATGCGTGTCCTCCGGAGTCACGGAGGCCATCCTGCTCCACCGGGATGGTACGTTCCTGGCTCGTTACCCCCTCCTCGCCCCGAGCCCTGTGGAATGGGCGGCCCAGGCACGGGCCTTGCTGGACATGATGGCCGCCGTGGACGCCTCGTTTGGACCCGGCACGGGCGGCTTGCGCGAGCTCGAGTTCGGCGACACGACCCTCCGCGTGGACGTGAGTCCGCAGCTCGTCCTGGTCACCATCGTCTCGGGGCGTGTTCGCCCCGCACTCGTCCGTCGGCTCGCCGACCTGCTGGTGGACCTCGAGCTGAACTACCGCACGGCGCTCGCGAACTGGAAGGGCCGCGCCGAGGATCTGGTCGGCGTCGACAAGTTCCTGCGCGGCCTGGTGGCGGGGCACTGACTCGGCGCGGACACGCACCCCTTCGTGACCTCGTTCAGTGACCCGCGCGTCCTTCTTCGAAGGCTCGCACGAGGTCCCGCGCCGCCCGTTGCGGTTCCGCCGCGTCCATGATGGCGGAGACCACCGCGACCCCCGCAATCCCATGGCGTCCGAGTTGGCGGGCACGGTCCGGGTCGATCCCACCGATCGCGAAGACGGGTAGTTTCGCACGATGGACCACGGCGTCTAGCACATGGAGCGGCATCTCGGGCTCCTCGGGCTTCGTCTCGCTCGGGAAGAACGGGCCAATCCCCAGGTAGTCGGCCCCCGCCGCCTCGGCCGCCTGCTCCTCTCCCGGCTTCCCGTACACCGTGACCCCGACGAGGGCCTCCGGGCCTAGCATCGCGCGGGCGATCCGCGGGGACGGGTCCTCGCGGCCCACGTGTACGCCGTCGGCGGCCACGCGGCGGGCCAGCTGCGGGTCGTCGTTCACGATGAGCGGGACGCCTCGGGCATGGCAGAATTCCTTGAGCTTCCCGCACGCGTCCGCGCGCTCCGCGTCCGTGTACTGCCCCTTGTCCCGGAACTGCACGAGGGAGACGCCTCCCTCGAGGGCGGCGGCGACGATGGCGACCAGGGAGGACACCGGGCGTTTCGGGGAGGTGACCAGGTAGACGCCGCTGAGCTTCCATCTCTCGCGTCGGCTCGGACCTGCGCTCAGGCGATCTCCCCGGACAGGGCGCGGCTGAAGGCGACCCAGAAGGGATCCCGCTCGGGCGGCCCGAAGACCGCGCCGCGGTCCCTGCACGGGCTCCCCTTCTTCGTGAAGGCCCCGACGTCCACGGCAAGGATGCCCTTCCGCTTCAACCTCGCGATGACCCCCTCGCTGGCGTCCGGATGGATGGCGAGGAGGAGCGTACCTTCGCTGATCGCATCCAGCGGCTCCATGCCGAAGACGCGGCAGACCTCGGCGACCGCCGGGTCGACGGGTACCCGGGTCAGGTCCACGTCGACGCCCAGCCCCGAGGCCTGGGACATCTCCCAGACCGCGTTCCGCACGCCGCCCTCCGTGGCGTCGTGCATGGCCCAGACGCCCTGTTTGCGGAGGCCCGCGGCCGCGACCGCGGTCAGCGCGTCGTCCACGGTGCTCATGGACTCGAAAAGGGCCTGGGCCCGCACGGTCGTTTCCGGCGATAGGTGCTTCGCGGTGATTTCGCCGAACGTGTTCGCGAGGATGGCCGTGGCCTCCAGGGCTGCGGTCTTCGTGACGAGGAGGCGGTTCCCGGGCCGCGCCATGTCCGCGGTGACCCAGCCGCTCGTCGACGCGACCGCGAGGAACGTGGCCCCGCCCACCATGGGGTAGTTGCAGCCCTCGTAGCGGCCCGTGTGACCCGTGATGACCGCGGTGCCGTACCGTCTCGCCTCACGGTCCATCACCCGGATCATGGTCTCGATTGCGTCGTCCTCGATGTCCATGGGCAGGTTCCAGTCCATCGTCGCGTATTGCGGCGCCACACCCGACGTCGCGAGGTCCGAGGCCAGGATATGGAAGGCGAACCAGGCGGCCCGCTCCCAGCCGTACTGAGGTACGATGTAGATCGGGTCCGTGGTCGAGATCAGCGCGCGGCCGCCGGGCAACCGTACGACGCCCACGTCGACCCCGTTCGCGGGGCCTCTCGCGATGTCCTTGCGCTTCGCGCCGAGATGGCGCGCGATCACGTTCTCGAAGAACGCTCGACTGATCTTGCCCATGGGATACTTGGGCTTGCCTGCCGATGTCATCTCGCTCATGGGTTGGCCTCCGTGGGCCCGGCTGCGGGGGCCGTGTTCCCCGCACGTCCCGAGAGTCGCGTCTCCCGCAACGCGAGGGCGTAGAAGAGGAGCGCGGCCACAACGAAGGACACAAGGTCGCTCAGATCGAGGCCGCCCATGGCCGCGGATGCGGGGCCGAGGAACGCGGGCTGGTCCATGAACGGAACGGCGACCAGCACGGCTGCGGCGTACGCGAGAATCGCGGACGATCTCCACGGACGCGCGCGATCCGGGGAGGACTCGGTCCCGCGGGGCGAGAGCACGAAGAAGGAGACCAGGATGATCGCCGTCCAGGGAGCGATCCAGTATTCTACGAAGAAGAGCCAGCTCTCGGAGAACGCGGAGCCTCCGGCGCCCCCCACGACGGCTAGGATCGTGGCGATGGCACCGCCGACCAGGACGGAGGACCAT
>JAWOML010000030.1:0-4624 GCA_033852515.1 Thermoplasmata archaeon
AGGGTGGCTTTGATCTCCTCGATGTCGATGTAGTCGAACAGGCCGACCGCCTCGTCGTGCTCCTCGACGATGACGTCGAAGTAGGCGGTCCAGGGGTCCACGCCGCGCTTCTGCGCGAGGGCCTCGAGGCTGAGTCCCTCCTTGCTCTTGTCGTGCGGGCATCGCAGGAGGAAGATCCGGTCGAAGCGGTCGTGCACCAGGAGGCCGCAGTATCCCGCGGCGGGCTTCCTGTCCTCCTTCACCTCCTGCTTGAGTTGCTCCCGCTTCGCGGGATCCCGGAGCATCGCGACGAGTTCCTCCGTGGCCAGCTTCTGGGTCCACTGGGGCAACCCATGGCTCAGGTTGGGTCCGAAGTCCGTGTGGAGGTCGTTGTCCGCGGTCACGTCCACGCCGCGCGCCCGTCCCGCCTCCCAGAGTCTCTGGACGTCGGCCGCGTGCACCTGGGCGCCGTACTTGGGCGCGTTGTGGCTGATCTGGACCGGGCAGCCCGAGCGCTCGCCCACGGAGATGCATTCCGCGACGGCCTCCAGGATGGATTCGCGCTCGCCGCGGATATGGGAGGCGTAGAAGCCGCCGTACCGGGCGACGACCTTGGCCAGTTCCACGATCTCGTCCGTGGCCGCGAAGCACCCGGGTGGGTACACGAGGCCCGTACTCATCCCGAAGGCGCCCGCGCGCATGGCCTCCTCCACGTACGCCTTCATTTGCCGCAACTCGGTCTTCGTAGGCGGGCGCTCCTCGAAGCCCAGGGTGGCCAGTCGCACGGAGCCGTGGCCGACGAGGCTGGCCACGTTGATCCCGAGCCCCGGCTTCTCCAGGAGGGCGAGGTACTCCGCGAACGTGGACCAATCCCAGGTCTGCGCCTTCGCATAGTACATGAAGCGGCGGACCGCGAGCTCGCGGTACGTGTCGCTGATCGGCGCGGGGGAGTCGCCGCAGTTGCCGATGACCTGGGTCGTCACGCCCTGCCGCACCGCGGCTTCGGCCGTGGGTTCGACGAGGAGGCCGATGTCGCTGTGCGTGTGGATGTCGATGAAGCCCGGGGCCACGTACTTCCCCGTGGCGTCGATCTCCTCGGCGGCCTTCGCGCGCCCGAGGCGGCCCACCTTGACGATCCTCCCCTTGCGGACGGCCACGTCCCGCTGGGCCCACGGCATGCCCGTCCCGTCCAGCAGCCGACCGTTCCGCACGATGAGGTCCAGGGCCATAGGGATGGGAATCCATCGGCCACGTTAAACCCGACGTACGTGCCGCGGAGGCTTGGTTCCGTCCCCTTCCCAGGTATATGCTCGCCGGGTTCCGACCTCGCCAATCTGTTTATACCTTGCCGCCGTTCGCAGCTCCAACGGTACCATGCAAACGGTCGAAGACGAACTCGAGACGTTCCGTGTGCGCACGAAGAAATCGGCGAAAGCATTCGAGGCGGCCAAGCACCACATGCCGTTCGGCGTGAACAGCAACTACCGTCTCCTGGACCCGTACCCCCTGTACGTCCATCGCGCGAAGGGGAGTCGGATCTGGGACGTCGACGGCAACGCCTACATCGACTTCAACATGGCCTTCGGCGCCCTGGTCGCGGGGCACAGCCACCCCGTGCTCGTCAAGGCCATGAAGGAGCGCGTGGCCAACGGCACGATCTTCGGGTTCGAAGGGGACGAGGCGACGCCCCTTGCGGACCACCTGTGCAAGCGCTTCGCGATTGACCGGATCAAGTTCTCCAACACGGGCCTCGAGGCGACCCTGTTCTCCATCCGCTTGGCCCGGGGCGTGACCGGGCGGGCCAAGATCATGAAGTTCGAGGGGGCCTATCACGGGAGCCACGACTCCCTGATGGTATCCATCAAGCCGACGAAGGACCGCCAGGGTGACCCTCGCCGCCCCACGCCCGTGCCTTCGTCCCGGGGCCTGCTGCCCGAGCTGACGAAGAACACGGTCATTGCGCCCTTCAACGACCTGGATGCGACCGCGGCCCTAATCCGCGAGAACGCGCACGACCTGGCCGGGATCATCCTGGAGCCCGTCCCCATGAACATGGGCTTCATCCTCCCCAAGCCGGGTTTCCTTCAGGGCCTGCGCGAGCTGGCCGACGAGAGCGGCGCGATCCTCATCTTTGACGAGGTCAAGACGTGCGGCAAGTGGTACGGTGGTGCGGAGGAGGCCTTCGGCGTCACGCCGGACCTCAAGGTGTTCGGCAAGGCGATCGGCGGCGGCTACCCCCTGAGCGCGGTGGGCGGCAAGGCGGAGGTCATGGACCGCGTGGTCCCCGGCGAGATCGCCCATGCGGGCACGTTCAATGCGAACCCCGTGAGCATCACCGCGGGCCTCGTCACGACAACGAAGATTCTTACGCCCGCAGGTATGAAGCACGCCCAAGGAATCGGGAACAGCCTGGCCAAGGGCTACATGGAGACCATCGAGGACCACAACCTGTTCATGAAGGTCCAGTACGCGGGGATCAGCGGCACGGTGCACTTCACACACAAGCCCGTGGTGGACTGGCGCTCGTTCCAAGACGTGGACGTGGGCCGGTGGTGGGGGTACAACACGGCCATGCTGAACCGCGGCATCATCCCCATGGCCACGGGACCCGATGAGCAGTGGACATGCTCCGTGCAGCACACCCGGGCCGACGTGAACGAGCACCTGGCGGCGTTCGAAGAGGTCGCGGAGATGATCAAGCAGCGGCAGGCCGAGATGCCGCTCATCGAGGCGATCTGAGAGGACCATGTGGCGGATCCGGCGGCCCGCGATCGAGGACCACCCCAACAAGACCTACATGATGTGGGGTGTGATGCTCCTCGCGGTCCTCGCGGGGATCGCCTTCGTGTTCTTCACCTACTTCCTCGTATCCGGCGTAATGGGCGGTGCGTCCTTAGGGTCCCTCCCTCCGATCCTGTTCCTGTGGATCCTCTGGACGCTCCTGTTCGCCGGCCTCGTTTGGGAGTCTACGAGGAACTACCGCCTCGAACGTCGCTGGGCACGGGTCCGGTAGGAGGCAGGCCGGTGCCGCGCCGCAAGTACGGACGGATGATCAAACCCATGCCTGTCCAGGTGAAGCCGGAGAAGTGCCGCTTCTGCCGGGCCGGGAGACCCTGCCCCATCCACAAGAAGGATGCGACTAGCTCCTCGTCCCGATGACCAGGCAGGCCGCCCAGTTCAGCCGATCGTATGAGGTGAGGCGCAGACCCGCTCGCTCCATGAACCTCTCGTAGGCCGTTCGGGAGTAGACCGGGACGAACGGGGCGAGGGCCCACGTGGCCGGCGAGAGGATGACCACGGTCCCGCCGCGACGGAGGAGGCGCGACGCGGTGACCAGACCCTCCTGGGGATCGGGCAAGTAGTAGAAGGAACCTGCAAGGACCACGGTGTCGAAGGTCTCCCCGCGGAAGGGCGGCCGGACGAAGTCCGCGCGCAGCAGGTGCCCGCGGTAGCGAGCTCGCCGCAGCATCTCCGCGGAAAGGTCGATGCCCACGGCGTCGGCAAGGTGTCCGGTCGTGAATCCCGTCCCCACGCCTACGTCGAGCACGCGGCCGTGAAGGGCCGCCCGCACCTTGGCGAGCCATTGGGGTTTGTAGATCCGCGCATTGATCTCATCGTACACGGGCGCCAAACGATCGAAGAACCGGCGGGCGCGGCGGGATCCCGAGAGAATCGGCACTGGGGGTCCCGAAGGACCGCAGGAACTTGAAGGCGCGCCCTCAGGCTTCCTGGTAGATGCGAAGCATCACGCGGGGAAAGAAGCCGAACCCTCGCGGCGCGACGCATCTCTCATGCATGAAGTACGTGCACGTGTGGCAGCAGTCACGGAAGCCCACGGGCTCGTGATGCGGCGGGCACGTGTACTCGCAGGGCATCGACGTCCGAATGGCCCATCCTGCGCCGTAAAAGCCTCGTACATACAACCCGCATTGTGGAGTAAGAAGGGAAAGGTGGATAGGGTTATATCCGGTACCTGGGAATCGACGCGCGGCCACCGTGCCTTCGCGCGAGCGGAGGCCCTACGTCCCATCGTCGGGTGGCCGACCCCAGGATGGCGTTCCGATGAGGAAGGTCGCGATCGTTGGTGCGGGGCAGAGCCGCTACGGGGAGTTCCCCGACAAGAGCATCAAGGAACTGTTCCACGAGGCCTACGCGGACATGGCCAAGAGCGTGGACCGCAACTTCGACCCCAAGCGGATCGGCGCCGCGTACATCGGCAATCTCGGGTGCGGGGGCTTCCAGCTCGGGAACATGTCCGCCTTGGTGTCCGAGTTCGTCGGCTTGCCTTACATCCACGCCATGCGGATTGAGAACGCGTGCGCGTCGGGCGGCTATGCCCTCGCCACCGCGGCCATGGACGTCATGGCCGGGGTGCACGACGTGGTCCTGGCGGGCGGCGTCGAGAAGATGACCGACGTCTCCGGGCTGAAGACGAAGTACTGGCTCGGGGTGAGCGGGGACACGGAGTACGAGCGCCTCGCGGGCACCACGTTCAGCGGACTGTACGCACTGATCGCGCAGCGGCACATGCACGAGTTCGGCACGACCCGCGAGCACCTCTCCATGGTCGCGGTGAAGAACCACAAGAACGGGGCCCAGAACCCGAAGGCCCAGTTCCAACGTGAGACCACCCTGGAGAAGGCCA
>JAWOML010000031.1:0-2856 GCA_033852515.1 Thermoplasmata archaeon
ACGCGTGCGTGACGCCCCTGGTACGACGGGAGTCCCTGGAGGGGGATCTGGAACTTGAACGGGAACCGGTACGTGCCCGGGGCGATGCTCGTCTCGCCCTGCAGGGGGAGGCGCCAGGAAACGAGGGTGGCGGTCGATCGGTAGGTCACGCTCTGCTTGCCGCTGCTCCGGGTGATCTCGGTCTCCTCCACCCCGCTGAAGTCCACGTAGAGCCCGCGGCTCGGCGTCTCCTTGGTCAGCTCGAGGACCACGGTGCCCTCGATCACATCGCCCATGAAATACGCGTTCCGAGGGAGCTCCACGGAGATGAACCGAGGCACGGGCCGTCACCGCACGAGGAACCGCGTGTTGCAGTACGTGCACGTCGCGACCCCGAATCGATCCACGACCGTGGGCGGGGCGCCGCAGTTGGGGCAGTTCAGGCCGACGGGGCCCTGTTGCCCCGCGGGGACCATGGGCTGCTGGATCGGCGGGGGCGGCGGAATCGGGGCCCGATTCATTCCCTGGGCGGCCATGACGACCACGAGGATCAGGATGACGAGCACGACCCCGCAGAACGGCGCGAAAATGAAGGTGGAGAACCCGCCGACTCCGAGCCCCAGTCCGGCAAACAGGAAGAGTGCGAAACCGAGGATCATCACGACGGAAATCACGAGGGCCACGATCAGGCCGGGGGACTGCCAAGCCATGGGCCGGGGTGGCGGACCGTAGTACGGCGGGGGCGGGACGGTCACGCTTCGGGATGGCACGGAGGTCTAGATGAAAGCTCCGGGGAGCCCGCGGAGCGTCAGGCCTTGAGTTCCTTAATCGCGAGTGGCAGAATCTGGAGGACGTTGCCCACGATGCCGACGTGGGCGACCTCGAAGATCGGCGCGCTAGGGTCCGTGTTGATCGCGACGATGAGCCCGGCGTCCTTCATGCCTGCGACGTGCTGCATGGCGCCGCTGATTCCGCAGGCCACGTAGAGCTTGGGCCGCACGGTCTTCCCGCTCTGCCCGACCTGGCGGGTCTTCGGGAGCCACTCCAGGTCCGTCAGGGGCCGGGAGGCTCCCACGACGCCGCCGAGGAGCTTCGCGAACTCCTCCACGAGGGAGATGTTCTCCTTCTTCTGGATTCCCCGGCCCGCGGACACGATGACGTCCGCGGCGGCGATGTCGATGTCGGCGACCTGGGGGCGTTCGATCCCGAGGAACTGGGTCCGGACCCGGGCCGCGTCCACGGCTACGGACGTCGGCGTGACCTTGCCTCCCGCCGCGGACTCCGCGGGTTTCGCGGTACCCGGTCGCAGCGTGACGACGTACGTCTTGTCCGAGGCCAGTTCGAACTCGCCCTGAACCTTCTCGTTGAGCAGGCGGCGCACGACCACGAGCTTGTCCCCCTCGAGCCGCACGTCCACGCAGTTGGACGCGAGCGGGAGGTCCAGAGCTCCCGCGATTCCGGGTGCCAGGTCGTAACCCTGGGCCGTGTGGGCCGCAAGCACGAGGCGGGGCGCGCGGGACCCCACGAGCCCTCGGACCGCCTGGCCGTGGCCGCCCTCCGTGTAATCCGCGAGCGAGGGATCCTCCACCTGGAGGACCTCGAGACCGTATCCGGCGAGCGTCTGCGCGAGACCGCCCACGTTCGCGCCGAGCAACGCGACCTGGGCCGCGCCACCGGACTGTGCCGCGAGCTCGCGGCCCTTGGTGACGAGCTCCAGGGTGGATGGCGCAAGCTTGCCCTCCAGGTGTTCCGCCAGGATCAGGATGTCCTTCCCCATGGACTCACCTCCGTACGAAGCCCTTCTCGCGGAGCATCTGGGCGAGCTTCTTGGCCTGCTCCTCGGGGCTACCGGTGATCAAGGTCGCGTGGCCCTTGGCCTCGGGCGGGCTCAGCTTGCGGACCGCGAACACGTAGGGGGTCGCCAGCGCGTCCCAGCCCGAGACACCCAGTGTCGCCGGAGTGATCTCCGTGAGGGGCTGCCGCGACGCCTTCATGATCGCCGGGAGGGGCGCGTAGCGCGGGCCGTTCGCGCCGAACTGGACGGACACGAGGGCCGGGAGCGGCATCGCGTAGCGGCGGGACAGACCGCCCTCGAGCTCGCTCCACACCTGAAGGCCCGTCCCCTCCATCTGGACCTTCGTGACCACGCTGACGTGAGGGAGCCCGAGGAGTCCGGCGAGTAGGGCACCCGTCGTCGAGTTGACGAGATCATCGGACTGGACCCCCGTGAGGACCAGGTCGTGCGGGAGGGTCTTCACAGCGGCCGCGAGGACGCGGGCAGTCTTCCCCGCGTCGTATCCGCCGATGTCCTCGAACGTCACGCGCACGGCTTCGTCCGCGCCCTTGGCGAGGGCCTCACGGAGCATGGAGTCCGCACGCTTGGGGCCCGCGGTGAGCGCGACCACGCGGCCGCCGTGCTTCTCCTTGAGCCGCACGGCCTCCTCGAGGGCGTACTCGTCGGAGCCGTTCGTCTTGTAGTTCAGGGTCTCCCGTTTGATGTCCTTCCCGCCGGGGGCGACGGCGAACTGGAGGTCGGGATTGGGTATCTGCTTCAGGCAGACGACCATGTTGAGGGGCATGCGACCGTGCGAGGGGACGGACGCTATTTAATCGTGTCGCGGGGGCGAAGCCGTTCGGCTCACGGACCGAATCGGCGAAAAGTGGGAAAGGGGGCCGGGAGGCCCCCGGGTGCTGCGCCTACGGGTAGATGCCGCGCCACTTGTACGCTTCCGCGACGCGGTTGATCGCGACCATGTAGGCCGCCTGGCGCATGTCGCACTTCTTCTCGTCGTGCATCTTCCAGACCGCCTCGAACGCGCGGACCATGACGCCCTCGAGCTTCTGGTCCACCTCGGGCTTCGTCCAGAAGAAGTTCGC
>JAWOML010000032.1:0-4050 GCA_033852515.1 Thermoplasmata archaeon
GTGCGGCGGTCAGGGCCTTCACGCGTGTCTCGTCCACCTTCACGCCGGCGGCGGTCAGGACCTTCTTCAGGTTCTCCTCGTTCACCGGCTTGCCGGCCGCGTGCAGGACCAGCGCCCCATACACATATTCCATGGTGTGTCACCTCCTGGGTTGGCTCTTCGTTAGCTTGACTCCTTCTTCTCCTCGGCAGCAGGCGCCAGGGCCGACAGCGCGTTCGCCTGGGCCTGGGCCTTCGCGAGGAGGAACTTCACGCTCTCCTTGGTCGGGAACCCGCTCTCCACGGACAGGGAAAGCGCGCTCCGGAACGCCTTGGCGAGCATGAGCGGGACCGTCTCCTTGGTCGCGTAGCCGATCTCCAGGGCCAGGCCGATCGCCTGCCTCCCAGCGGTCGCAATCTGCCCGCGCACGACGACGTCGTCCACGGCGAGTGCCTCGCGGTGGTAGACCATCCCGTCCTCGTAGGCGCCCTTGAGATCCAACCCGACGATCAACGGGCCGATCTCGAGGCGGGCGAGGACCTGCGCGACGTCGCGCGGAATCTTGTCCCCCGCCTTGACCATGAGCTTGTCCTTCTTGATAATGACCTTGCCCTTCTCGATCGCTGCGGGCAGGCCGGCCTTCTGGAGCTCGCCGACGACCGGACCCGGCTTGAAGGGCGTCTCGCCTTCGTGGACCCAGATGTCCTCGGGCGCTCGCTCGCCGCCGCGCGCGGGCGCGGGCGTCTTCGTCTTCGCGAGTTCCTTGAAAAGCCTGAACGGATTCACGTCCGCTGTGATCACGGCGGTCTGCCCGTCGATGTCCGCGGCCAGCGCCTCCAGGCCCTTGCGCTTCGCGGAGGCCTCCGTCAGCGCGAGCTTGATCAGGTTGTTCTTGGCCACCGTGATCGCCGCGTGCCCCGCCAGGTTCTTCCGGATCCCTTGGAACTGGGGTGCCGGGATGCCGTGGATGTTGGCCAGACCGACGACCTTGGACTTCTCGAACCGCGTGACCAGGTCCTTCACGATGGCCTGCTTGTAGGGAGCGACGTGCGCCATGTGGTCACCTCACAGGTACCTCACGGCGGGGCCCATGGTCGTCTTGACGTACGCGCTCTGGATGTTGTCGCGTCCGCGCTCCAGCTTCCCCATGACGCGCCGCACGAGAGCGTCCAGGTTCTCCGCAATGTCCTCGGGCTGCATGTCCCGCGTCCCGATCGCGGCGTGGAACGTCCGGCGGTCCTTGGAGCGCACGCGGACCGTGTTCCGCATGTTCCTGATCATGTTCGAGGGATCCGCGGTGGGTGGCACGGGTCGCGGCATCTTGCCTCGGGGGCCGAGGACGACGCCAAGACGCTTGCCGATCACGGGCATGAGGGGCGCCTCGGCGACGAAGAAGTCGAAGTCCCGCGCGAGGCCGTGGGCTTTCCGCTTGTTCCCGGCGTACTCCTCGATCTCCTGAGGCTGGATGACCAGGTCGGCCACGGGACGGACCTTCATGGCCAGCTCGCCGGACGCGAAGACGCAGATCTTCACGGGCTTGCCGCGGCCCTTGGGCAGGAGGACCTCCTCGTCGATCCGGTTCTTGGGGACGGACAAATCGACCTCACGGAGGTTCAGCGCGACCTCGACGGACTCCTTGAAGGTCCGAGGCTTGGCCACCTCGAGGGCCTTCTTCACCGTATCGATGGAGTGCTTTTCCGCCAAGGATGTCGCCTCCTGCAGTGCGGGCGACGCACGCGGCGTCTCCTGCAGAGGGAAGGCGACGAAAGAGCCCACCCTTATTAAGGTTTTGCGGGACGAGCGCCTCGTCGTCCCCGTGGGACTACGAGGCGGCCCTCGCGAGCCGGGTCGCCAGGGGCCTTCGGACGCCCGGCAGGAAGAGCAGGACGAGGCCGAGCACGGGCGGGATGAGCCACCCGTCGATGAAGGGGGAGACGCCCAAGAGGTAGGTCTCCACCGCGATCCAGACGACCCAGACCACGGAGAGGCACACCGCGCTCATCCAGCCCCACGGCTTCCGGGAACCAAGGGCGTACGTGACCAGGGAGAATCCCACCCCATACACGACGAAGAGCCAGAGTCCTACCAGAAGGAAGTCGCTCACCGGCAAATTCGCGAGTTGACCCTCAAGACCGTAGATCCTGCCGCTCGGATCGACGAAGAACATGACGCCGCCGAGGTAGCCGAAGAATGCGCACAAGGCCTCCACCACGAGGAGGGCCTTGATGGCCGCAGGGCGTGGCGATGCTTCCGTGAACCGGTCCCCACGGTGGCACGGACAATCCGCCCCTTCCGACTTCCGTAAGTACCGTTAGCCGGAGAGCGAGGGACTCCGACCGATTCTTCCCATGCGGCGCAACTTCCTGACGACCACGCCGGAATGATTCTCTATGCGCAACCCTCTTGAAGCGGGAACCTCCCATGGCCGAGCCGCCTCCCGTGGGCCCGGCGGCCACGGAGGCGGTGTAGGAGCGGGACTCCCTGGCCCTGTTGACCCTCTGGAACGTGATTGTCACCGGCGTCGTCTCGACCCTGGCCATGGACGTCGTCGCGGTCGTGGGCGCGGCCCTCCGCGTGATGAAGATCCCCGCCTACGGCCGGTGGTTCCTGTACGGGCTGCGGGGCACGTTCCGCCACGCGGACATCGACAAGGCCGCGCCCTTGAGGGGCGAGAACACCCTCATGCTGCCCCTCCACTACGTCGCGGGCATCCTGCTCGCGACCTCGTACCTGCTCCTACTGGATGGGCTCCATCTCGGAGCGGGCAACTTCTGGCTGGCCACGGCCTTCGGGGCCGCCTCGAGTCTGATCCCGTTCCTCCTTATGCTCCCGTCCATGGGCTACGGGCTCTTCGGTCTCCGGCATGCCCACGATTTCTTTTGGTTTCGGCAAATCCTCCTCATGCACGTTGCCTGGGGTGTAGGGCTCGGAATCGCCGTTCTTCTCTTCGTAAGCGCATGACGTCCCGGTCCCGTAGCATATGTGGCCACGGTGGGTGGCGATCTGCCGCTCGGACCCGACCCTATCGCAGGGATAGAATATACGGAACCGAAATATACGGTTCCGAACTATTCGGGACCGAATGAAACCCGCAACGCGGACCGAAAACCCGCAAACGACCCCCGGAAGCCGCCGGTCGGCGTCCCCGGACCCCATGGGCGAGACGTTCGACCTCATTGCCGCGATCGCGAAGCGGACCGAGCGGCTTGTGACGCGGACCGTGGCCGAGGCGGGCCTCACACCGGCCCAGTACCTGGTGGTCGCAAACCTCCCCGACAAGGGCGGCCGCCCTCTCGGCGAGATGGCGGACATCCTCCGCTGCTCCCCATCCACGGTCACGGGGGTCGTGGATACGATGGAGAAGAAGGAGCTCGTCGCGAGGGAGCCGAACCCGCAGGACCGAAGGAGTCATCTCCTCGTGCTCACGCCGAAGGGGCGCATGCTCCGCAAGTCCACGCCGGGCCTGGAGGACTTCTACGAAGGGTGCACGATGGGGATCACGAAGGCCGAGTTCGAGCGCCTCCGGGACATGCTGTTGCGGCTCGATGCGTGCCTGAGCGCGGCGGGGGTCGATTGAGAATCCGAGTCCACGAGGTGTGATCTAGGGAAGTCGAGGGGTGATGCAAACATGGCAGACATCGGAGCTAGGGAGAACGCGGCGAGCGAATCGAAGCGGCTGAGCGAGCGCCTGGACGGGGTGGGGTGGGCGCTTCTCTTCCTGATGAGCGGGGCCATCCTCGCGATCCCCGGGATTCCGCATCCCTGGGCGGCTTGGTTCATCGGGGTGGGCGCCATCCTGCTGGGTCTGAACGTGGCGCGCTACACCACCGGGCTGCGGGTCCACGTGCTGACGAGCGGGTGCGGCGTCATCGCCGTGGCCGCCGGGCTGGGCGCCTACGTCGGGATCGAACTTCCGGTCTTGGCCATGGTCCTCGTCCTGATCGGGCTCGTCATCCTGGCCGAGCCGCTGATTCTGCGGAACGCCCAGAGCGCCTGAGCCGACCACGCCGTCCGCCTCCGGGCGGACGGCCCTTTCAGGGCAGCATCTTCTCGCGGCGGATCAGCTTGGGC
>JAWOML010000033.1:0-3655 GCA_033852515.1 Thermoplasmata archaeon
CTCGTCGTCGCCGTACTCCTCTCCTTCCTGTGGTTCCGCATCAACGGGGTGGGCGTGTTTCCGCTCGGATTCGTTGGGACGCTGCTCATCGCGTGGTGGTCCCAAGACATCGATCGTCACTTCGGACGGCCTTCCCAGTTCGTGGTCACGGTGCTCCTGGGTCTCGTTGGGGTGTTCGTCGGATTCTTCCTCTAGGACGTAGGGCGAACACGGCCCGGGGACGCCAGGATTCAGTGAGGAGGGCGCGTGGCTATGCCACGACGACGGACTCCTTGTGCAGCTGGGCCTTCTCGATGACCGAGCGCAACGCCTTCTGGACATCCACGTCGAGGGGCGGGACCGTGTGGTTCGCGAGGATCCACTTCGTCTTCTCCCGCGCCCGATCGACCAGGGTCTTGGACCCGTCCGCCGTCCACGAGTCGTACGCGCGGCGGTCGATCAGGCCGGGCATGAAGTGCTCCGTCTTCAGGTGGTTCAGGGTGTGGCGCTGGGCGAGGAAGTTCTTCCCGGGTCCGACCTTCTCGATCACGTCCAAGGCCAGCGTGTCGTCGTCCGCCCACTCGCCGCGGATCAGGCGCGAGACCGCGCCCACGATCTCATCGTCCACGACAATCTGTTCGTAGTGGAGAGTCGCAGAGTCCTCGAGGAGGCCGATGCCGCACATGAGGTCGGCGCCGGCCAGGAGCGGACCCGAGAGGCCCGTATAGTACTCGAGGACCGCCTGGTCCCCGGGTACCTTGGCCGTCGCGGACACGCCCACGCACGACGGCATTCCATACCAGTGGGCGAGCTCCGTGGCCATGGCCGAGGAGAGCGCGTGTTCCGGGCTGCCGCCCGAGCGCACGGTGGTCTTCATGTCCAGCGGGGCGTTGCCCATCCCGTAGATCACCGCGGATCCGGGCGCGTGAAGTTGCGTGATGGCCAGGGCCGCGAGGACCTCCGCGTTCCCCACGACCAGGGAGCCCACGAGAGTCGCGGGTCCCGTGGCGCCGGGCTGCGGCATCCCGAAGAACACGAGCGGTACGCCCGATTCGGCGAAGTACATGCTGGCATCCATGACCCCCGCATCGAGCTGGAGCGGGGCGAACGTGCACTGGAGGCACGAGTTGATCGGACGCCGCCGGAACTCCTTCTCCCCGCCCGCGGCGAGGTAGCCCATCTCCGTGAGCTGCTTGGCCTCGCGCAACGTCACGCCCGTCTCGTACATGACGTGCTTCTGCGTGTTGTTCACGGACGCGTCCAGGTCGTGCAGATGGACCACGGAGGGAGGCTGGTCCATGGAGCTGACCATGGGCCAGTGGATGTGGACGTTGCCGAGGTAATCGATGATCCGGGAGGTCTTCACCACGTCCTCCTTCGTCGATGGGCGACGCTTGCCCGTCTCGAAGTCCAGGGTCACCGCCCCGTTCCCGTTCGCCGTGATGTAGCTGTGGTGACCGTCCAGCATGGCGTCGTACTTGGAGTCGCGGCCCGCGAGGGTGATGGACTTCTTCGTCTTCGCGAGCGCCTCGGTGACCAGGTTCGACGGGAATTTCACGATCCGCGTCCGGTCGTCTACAGTGGCGCCGTTCTCCCGCAGGAGCCGGCGCGCCGCCTCGCTGTCCACCTGGATTCCCACGCGGTCCAGGATGTGGAGGGTGCCCCAGTGGATCCGCTGCAGGTCGTCCTCGGACAGGATCTGGAACCGGATGCCACGCTTGATGCCGTAGGTCATGCGTCTCACCTCTATCGGATGGGCTCCGTGAGGACCGCGTGGGACGCCTCATCGATCATCGCGTCGAGGCGGCGGACCAGATCGGGGGACAGGGGGTGGGGCATGGGCTGCGCGAGGGCCTTCCGGACCTTCTCCCGGGCCCGATCCTCGAGGGTCTTCTTGCCGTCCCGCTCCCACAGGTCCACAGACCGGCGGTCGATGAGCTGGGGCAGAAACTGCTCTTCGCGCAGATGCTTCAGTGTGTGCTTCTCCGCCAGGTACATGCCGCCTGCGCCCACCCTCTGGATCACGTCCAGGGCGATCGTCTCGTCGTTCACGACGATGCCGTCCGCGATCCTCCGGATCATGCGCACGACCTCGTCGTCGATCACGAGCTTCTCCAGGGACAGGGTCTTCGCGTCTTCCAGGAGGCCGAGGCCCACGATGAGGTCCGCGCCGCCCAGGACCACGGACATGGCCTGGGGAAACCCCTCGATGGTCGCCTGGGTGCCCAGGTACGCGGCCGTCGTGTCGAAGCCTCCCGTGAGGCTGGGGACGCCGAAATCGTGGGCCAACTGGGTGATCGCCGCGCCCGTGAGCCCGTGCTCCGGCGCGCCTCCCGCTCGGGTCGTCGTCTTCATGTCCAGCGGGGTGACGCCACAGCCCCAGATCAGGGGTGCCCCGGGATTCGCGAGGCGGCACGAGACGAGGCCTGCAAGGAACTCCATGGCCGCGACGGTCACGGAGCCCGCGAGGGTGACGGGGCCCGTGGCGCCCGGCGTGGGCATCGTGAAGATGGCCGTGGGCACGCCCGCCGCGCCGAACGCGAAGGCGCCGTCCATCATGGGGCCATCCAGCTGGAGCGGAGCGAGCGTGGTCTGCACGGAGGACATGATGGGCCGCTTCCGGAGCTCCTCGGCCCCGCCCGCGACCGCGGCGCCCATGGCGACCAGGCGGACGGCCTCCTCCCGGTTCGCCCCGCTCGCGTACAGGATGTGCTTCGGGGTGTTCATCAGGGAGACCTTGAAGTCCACGTAGAGGCGCGCCTCGGGCGGCACGTCGTTCGAGTTGCACATGGGCCAGAACACGTGGTGGTTCTCCAGGGCGTTGGAGACCTTTGCGCTGTCCGCGAGATCCTTCGAGGTGGACGGCCTCCGCTCTCCGGTCTCGTAGTCCAGGGTCAGAGGCCCGGTCCCGTTGTTGGCCAGGTGGACGTGCGCGAGGTCCAGGTCCGCGGTTCGCTCGGGGTCCCGTGCGTGCAGGACCACGTGGACGCGCGGCTTGCGGAGGAGTCCCTCCGTCAGGGAGCGCGGGATCCTCACGTGCTCCGTACGGTCGTCGACCGTCGCACCCGCCTGCTTCAGGAGCTTCCGGCCTTGGGCCGTCCCGACCTTGATTCCGATGCGCTCGAGGCCTTCGATGGCCGCGGCCCGGATCTGGGCCACGTCCTGCTGGGAGAGGACGGGGTACGGCCGACGGATCGGGATGCCACTCACGGCTTCGCCCCCACGAGCTTCTGCGCCAGCCTCACGGCCCCGCTCGCGTCGCCCGCGGTGCCGTCCGAGCCGATCTCCTTGGCGTACTGCTCCGTGACGGGCGCTCCGCCCACGACCACCTTTTCCTTGTTGCGGACGCCCTTGGTCTGGGCTGCCGTGATCAGCTCCTTCATCCTCGGCATGGACGTGGTCATGAGCGCGGACACGCCGATAATCTCTGCCTTCTCCTCCTGGGCCCTCTTCAGGATTGCCTCGGAGGGCTGGTTCACGCCCATGTCGATTACGTCGAAGCCGCTCGCCGTGAGCATCGTGGAGACGAGGTTCTTCCCGATCTCGTGGATGTCGTCTTGCACGGTGGCGAGGACGACCTTGTGCGTGACCCGCGTGTCGGATCCCTTGGGCACGCGCGGCTCGAGGACGGCCACGCCCGCCCGCATGGTCTCCGCGGCCATGACGAGTTCGGGGA
>JAWOML010000034.1:0-15054 GCA_033852515.1 Thermoplasmata archaeon
CGCCCTTCGAATGGGCGAGCTGCCACAGCAGCTCCTCCCGGTCCTTCTTGAAGGTCAGCTTCTTGAGGAGGTTCCCGTCGGGATCGAAGAGCACGGCCTTGGGCCGGTCCCGGGAGGCGAAGCGGAAAGTGTGCTCGGCCTTCTCCACCTGGACCGTCTCCCGCCACACGCGGTCGTCCGTCGCGAACCCGATCTCCACAGGCATGCGGAACAGGGGGACGTCGCCCTTGACCTCGTGGGTCTGCTTCACCTTGAGCTCAATCTGCTTGGCCTTGTCGTCCCAGGACCAGGAGACCTCGAACTCGGGGTGCCCCGCGTGGTACACCCACTCGTCGAAGAACCAGTCCAGGCTCTTCCCCGTGGCCTCCTCGAGGGCCACCTTGAAGTCCGTCGTCTCCACGTTCTGGAGACCCACCTTCCGAACGTAGTGACGAATTCCCTTCCACCAAAGGTCGTCGCCGAGGACCGTGCGGAGCATGTTCAGGACGCTGCAGCCCTTGTTGTACGTGTGGCTGTCCAGCATGTCCTCCGCGTCCACGAACTTGTGCGTGACGATGGGCCGCTTGTATTCCTTGTCCGCCTCCTCGAGGTAGCCCTCCCGGATCTCCTCCAGGTGGACCAAGAACTCGTCGCGGCCGAAGTAGTCCTCCCACCAGAGGCACTCGAAGTAGTCCGCGAAGGACTCGTTGAGCCAGAGGTGGCCCCAGCTCTTGCAGGTGAGCCAGTCCCCGAACCACTGGTGGGCCAGCTCATGGCTCAGGAGGGGGTCCGAGGAGTAGTCCGGGTAGGCGTGCTCGTCGGTCAGGCAGTACTCGTGGAGAATCGTCAGGGACGTGTTCTCCATCCCGCCGAACGTGAAGTCGGGGACGCAGGCCTGGGCGTACTTGTCCCAGGGATACTTCAGTCCCGTGACCCGGCCGAAGAACTTGACCATGTGCGGGACCCGGGAGAAGCAGAGGTCGATGTACTTGCCGTACCCTTTGGGCACATACGCTTGGACGGGGACCCCGTCGGCGTCCCACTCCTTGGAGTCCCACTCGCCCACGACGAGCGCGACGAGGTAGTTCGGGTGGGGCTTCTCCTGGAGCCAGTGGAACGTCCGCGTCCCCTTCTTGGGATCGTGCTTCTCGGAGACCAGGCGTCCGTTGGCCACGGCCTTGTAGGACTCCTTCACCGTGACCGCGATCTCCGTGGTGAACTTCTGGTTCGGGTAGTCGTACGAGGGGTACCAAGAGCGGTTGTCCATCTCCTCCCCCTGGGTCCACGCAATCCGCGGCTTCTTCGGGTAGCCCTTGTCCGGGCTCACGAAAAAGAAGCCTTTCTGGGGCGTCGCTTCGTACCGGATGCGGAGTTCGAAGGCGTCGCCCGCCTTCCGAGCCCGCGGCAGGCGAATCACGAGCTCCTCCCCGTGGGTCTCGAACTCCAGGGGCTTGCCTGACTCGTCCTTCACGCTGCGGATGCGGAGGTTGTCCTGATCCAGGACGACCTCCTTGAGGCCGTCGTTGATGGGCGCGAGGCGGTGCGTGGCGGTCCCTGAGACCGTCCTAGCCTCGTCGTCCACGGTGATATCCAGGCGCAGGTGCTGCAGCGCGAAGGTGCGCTCCCGGGCCCACTGCTCCGTGGTCTCCGCCGGCGCGAACACTCGGTCGCCGAACGCTCCCATGCGCCGGCCGCGACAGGACTCCCGCTCTTCGCTCACGTGGCCACCCCGTTCCGGATGGCGGAGGGAAGGCAGGAGACTACTTAGGCATTCTCGCGAGGCCGGAGCCGGCACCCCAGGACTTATGGCGGCCGAGCCCATGGCGGCAGCCGTGGATACGGATCGCTCGGCGGACATTCGGGCTGCGTTCGAGCGGATCCAACGACCGCTCCGATGGCCCCTGGGAGACTTCCGTCGCCGGAAGTTTGCCGCGGCGGGCCTCGTGGGCTTCCGCTTCTCCCGCAGGCGGGGGGCTGCGGAGGCGGGTTTCGTGTACGGATTCGCCCTCCGGCCCGCGGCGGTCCCCGGAGTCCACGACCCGCCTGAGGCCGTCGCATACGCGTTCGTTCGTCCCGTGGGCTCGCGGCTCTTCGAGGAGTTGGTCACGAGGCCGCGGAGCCCCGTTCGACGGCTCGTCGCGGACACCCGCTCCCTGGGCTACCCGTTCGAGTTCCATCCCGAGAATGAAATCGTGGCCGTCCGCCACCGATCGTTCGCGCGCGTCCCATCGGAGCTGTTCGTCCTCGGCGCGGCTGACTTCTTCATGATCGCGCAGCAACCCCTCCGCGTGGGCGGGTTCATGGACCGGGTGAAACGAGCCACGACCCAGCGGTGATTCCTGCTCAGGCACCCATTTCCATGGCCAACCCCGCAGGGACGTGGGGTCGGTCGAGCACCTCGAACACCTTGGCCCAGTTGTCGCCCAGGTCCCGGGAGCAGCGGAGGACCCCGAGCTCCACGAGGTGCTGGAGGCGTCGGCGAGTGCGGGTGGCGGGCCAGCAGAAGCGGATCGCCATGTACTCAATCACCGACCGCTCGGGCGCTGCCCGGTCCGAGAAGTGGACCTGGAGCGCGGTGGCAAGGATCGCCAAGTCCTCCCGAAGACTCGGGTCCTCCACCTCCAGGAGCACGGTCCATAGCCCTTTGATGCGGGACATGGGCCGCCGAACCCGCGCCCGGCTCCGTCTCCCTTGGCCGTGCACGTAGCGTACAGATAGACGCACCGCAACGCCGGAACCAAGAATACGTGGGAAACGCCATGGTCCCCCGGGGGGAAGCCCGCGCCCCGGAGGTCCTCTCTCGCGGAAGCTCCACCGGGCATGACCCAGGAGCAGCCGGGGGGTTCGCAGGCGTACCGCGGGGAAGGCGATCAACCATCCCGGACCCTGGAGCCGACTCGGCGCGCGGGCTGGCTCCTCATCCTCGTGGGCGCCGTGCTCCTTCTCATCCTGCTGCTTTGGCTCTTGCTATGAGGCCCTGTCTCGCGGCGACAAGCGTTTTATTCACAGGGAGGGATACATGGCCCATGCCGGTGGAGACGGAGCTTGTACCCATCCGGAACCCGGACGGGCTCAACGTGATCCTGGGGCAGACCCACTTCATCAAGACCGCGGAGGACGTCCACGAGGCCCTCGTGAACTCCGTCCCAGGGATCCGTTTCGGCGTCGCATTCTGCGAAGCCTCGGGCCCATGCCTCGTCCGCGTGGAAGGGAACGACGAGGCGCTCAAGGACCTCGCGGCCCAGAACGCGATGGCGGTCGGGGCGGGGCACTTCTTCATCGTCTTCGTCAAGGAGGCGTACCCGCTGAACCTCCTCCGGGCGATCCGCGACGTTCCTGAGGTCGTGAACCTCTACGCCGCCACCGCGAACCCCGTCGACGTGATTGTCGCGAACACGCCCCGGGGCCGCGGCGTGCTCGGCGTCGTGGACGGGGAGAGCCCCAAAGGCATCGAGGCCGAGGCGGACCGCCGGGAGCGGATGGCGTTCCTGCGGAAGATCGGATACAAGTTGGGCTGACATGTGCCGCCTCCTCGCCGTCCTCAGCCGGAAGCCGGTCCCCCCGGAGGTGCTCCTATCGTTCCGCCAGCTCGCGGACACGGGTAAGGGGTTCCGGGACTTCGGCTGTCCCGAGCCCAACCCCAAGACGGGTCACCCGGACGGCTGGGGGCTGGCCGCGGTCGGCGCCGAAGGAGAATTCTACGCGCGAAGCCCGTTGAAGGCCACAGCGGACCCCAAGTTCGAGGATGCGGTGCGCCGCCTGGGGCGGACCGTGAGCCCGCCGCTCTTGCTCCTGGCCCACGTCCGCTGGGCCTCCTTCAAGGACACGGTCCAGGAGCGGTTCTGCCACCCGTTCCGGAAGGAGGTGGACCACCACGCGATCTTCTTCGCCCACAACGGGGAGATTGACGGCTTCCACGAGCGGGACGGGATAATCGACAGCCAGCTGATCTTCAACCGTTTCTTGGAGGCCATGGGCCCCGAAATCCGCCCGCTCCCCGAGGTCAAGCAGGCCCTCGCGAAGGCCAAGGAGGCCTTGGATACGGAGTTCCCGCGGAAGGTCGAGTCGTACACGTTCGTCATGATCGAGGGGGACCGCGTCATCGCGCATCGGGACGCGCGAACCTGCGTGCCGTACTACACGCTCCACGAGACGACCACGGACGACATGAAGGTCGTCTGCTCCGAGGTCCTTCCTGCACTGCCGGGGCGGTGGCGCATGCTCCGAAACGGGGAATTCGTGGAGCTGCGGCCCTAGCTGGTAAGCACCCGGTAACGTGGCCCGTTTCGGCGTGATTCGGCGGATTGCGCCGCTCGGATGTCGAATCGCAGAAAGGCCTATATAGACCCTGTCTCGTAAGGTCAGCATTCTTGAGGTCGGGGGAGGACCTGATACAGTGCGCGAGGTAGAGGTTACGACCCAGTGCCCCGAATGCCGGGGCGACCACCTGGTCCGGGACTACGGGCGCGCGGAAATCGTCTGCGAGGACTGCGGCCTGGTCCTCGACGACAAGATCATCGACGAGGGCCCCGAGTGGCGGGCGTTCGACTCGGAGCAGCGGGAATCCCGCGAACGTGCGGGTCCGCCGTCCACCATCATGGCCCACGACAAGGGCCTCTCGACCTCGATCGGCTGGCGGAACAAGGACGCCTACGGGCGCCAGATTCCCCACAAGAGCCGGGCCCAGATCTATCGCCTCCGGAAGTGGCAGCACCGCATCCGCACGTCCAAGAGCGGCGAACGGTCCTTGGCCCAGGGCCTGACCGAGATCAACACGATGGCCTCCAAGATGGGGCTCCCTCGCCATGTGCGCGAGTCCGCGGCGGTGCTCTACCGCAAGGCGTCCACGAAGAACCTGGTTCGCGGGCGGTCCATCGATGAGGTCGTCGCGGCGACCCTGTATGCCTCCTGCCGCCAGTGCGGGGTGCCGCGGACGCTCGACGAGATCGCGGGCAAGTCGTCCGTGGACCGCAAGTCCATCGGCCGCACATACCGGACCCTCGTGCGGGAACTCGGCCTCAAGCTGCTGCCGCAGAGCCCGCGCGACTACATCGGGCGGTTCTGCAACCGCCTGGACCTCGACATGGATGTCCAGCGCAAGGCCAAGGAGATCCTGGACAAGGTGGAGAAGGACGAGCTCGCCTCGGGGGTGGCGCCTAGCGGCGTGGCCGCGGCCACGATTTACATCTCGGCCATCCTCTGCAACAAGCCCTGCACCCAGAAGGAGGTCGCCGAGGTGGCCGGGGTCACCGAGGTCACGATCCGCAACCGGTACAAGCGAATCTCTGTGGCCATCGGAATGAACCACTAACCTCCCGGGAGTCGGCTGGAATCGCCTCGCCGCAAGCCCGAGCCACGTCACCGGAGTCCTTTGCGCGGGATTAAAGCGCTGTTACGTCCCTGGACCTGCCGAGGGGTGCGAACATGGAAGGCTCGGCATCCGCGCCAATCGATGAGTGCCCGCGCTGCGGTCGATCGTTGGAGGTCGGCTACGTGATTCCGGGCCGAGGGCTGGCCTGGAGCCCCTTGGACGCGCGCCACGTGATGCCTGCGGACGCCACATGGCTTTCGAAGCCCTGGCGATTGGGCTACGCGAACTTCCCGGCGCGTCGCTGTCCCGCCTGCCGGCTCGTGCTCTTCGAGTATCCACCGGAGGGCGACCCACTTCCCCAGTAGCGCAACCTTTAAGCGAAGGCGTCCCTTCCGAAGCTTCCCCGAACGGTGAGCGCGTGGCTTCGGATTCCATCGAGAAGGGTGACATCGTCTGGCTCGAGTACGATGCCTATACGGTGAACCCCAACGGGACGCAGGTTCTCTTCGACACGACCCACGAGGAGGTCGCGAAGAAGGAGAACAAGTTCGAGGAGAAGAAGGTCTACGCGGAGCAGCCCGTCATCGTCGGCAAGAACCGGCTCTTCCTCGGACTCGAGGAGGCCCTCATCGGATCCAAGGTCGGCGATGCCAAGGAGGTCACGATCCCCGCCGAGAAGGCCGCGGGGGCTCGGGACGCGCGGCTCGTCGAACTGAAGACGGAGCGCGAGTTCCTGAAGCAGGAGATCAATCCCGAGCTGGGCATGGAGGTCTCCATCGGCG
This sequence comes from Thermoplasmata archaeon, assembly GCA_033852515.1. Taxonomy (GTDB): domain Archaea; phylum Thermoplasmatota; class Thermoplasmata; order RBG-16-68-12; family RBG-16-68-12; genus RBG-16-68-12. The sequence continues at coordinate 6,073 of JAWOML010000034.1, forward strand.
GGCGGCGCGGTACAATCACCTCGGTGGCCGCGGGCCGCGTCCGGATCGACTTCAACAACCCGCTCGCGGGCAAGACAATCAAGTACGTGTTCAAGGTCACCAAGAAGGCGGCGACCCCCGAAGAGCGCATCCGCGCCATCCTGGACATGGACTACGGCCTCCCAGACCAGTTCAAGGTCGATCTCAAGGGAGACGCGCTCGAGGTCCAGGTGCCCGATCTCTGCAAGACGGACGAGAAGTGGTTCGTCTCCAAGTTCCGCGTGGTCGCGGACCTGCGAGAGCTGACCGAGCTTCACGTCATGCGCTTCGTCGAAGAGTACGAGAAGAAGGTCGAGTCCCCGAAGGACGAGAAAGCCGAGGAGAAGCCCGGCGAGGCCAAAGCCGAGGAAGCGCCCGCGCCCAAGCCGGCCCCGAAGAAGGCGCGGCAGCCCAAGAAGCCCCTCGAGAAGAAGCTGGCTGAGGAAGAGATTCCGCCCGGAGAGAAGACACCCGAGGAACTCTGACGCCTTCGACCGAGCGCGGGGCCAGGGCCCTCGACGACCCTTCTCCATCATGCCGCCCCAGGATTGGGGCGCAACGCTCGGATTTTAGGCTTCCCGAATCCCCCATTTAACCGTTCTGTCACGGCGCGCTCGACGAGACCTTGAAGTCCAGTTCGAAGTCCGTCCAAGAAACATCTTGGCCCCGGGAGGCACCGGGGGTCCGGGAGGTGAATCCACCTATGGAAGCGACCCATACCGGGTCCACGGCGACGGGACTCACGCACTCGTGGCGTGAGCTCGCGCGCATGCCCACGTACCTCATTCCGGAGGTCATCGCGGGCCTGTTCGCGATCCTCGTCGGCGTGCTGACCTATGCCTTCGACGTTGCGAAGGCCGGTGCATTCGTGGCGGTCTCTCCGGCCGAGGCGTTCCTCGTGCTGTTCGGGATCGTTGGCTTGATCGGCTACGCGGTGTCGAAGCAGAACGTCCAGAACGGCGCCATCGTCGCGATGGTCTCCGGTCTGGCGATGGTCGTCCTCGTGAGCGGGACGGCGGGGCTCTTGCTCGGCCTCCTCCTGCTCGCGGGCAGCCTGTGGAGCCTCGGCGCCAGCCGATAAAGCGGCGTCGTCGCTGAACGCTCCCTTCCCTTATTTTTCCCGCTCCACGTCCACTGTGCAGTCGAACCGCCAACCCTCCACGATGGGCCCCCAGGGGAAGCCTTATCGCCCGCAGGTCGTTCCGTCCACCCGAGCGCGGGTGGCCTAGATTGGATAGGGCAGCGGCCTCCTAAGCCGCAAGCCGCGGGTTCAAATCCCGCCCCGCGCGTCGTCCCGCGCTCACCGTTCGCGGGTTCGGACCACCAATAGCAGGCCTATGAGCGCGGTGATGCCGATCATCGCGAAGGGCGCAAGGAACGTGCCCGTCACATCCAGGAGAAGGCCCGCGAGGCCGGGGGAGATTGCTCCGCCGATCAAGCTCACCGTGTTCATGAACGCGTAGGCGGTCCCCGCGAAGCGGGGCGGCAGGATCTGGGCCGAGAACAGATAGTACACCGTGAAAGGCACCTGGGCGAGGAAACCACCCGCGATCAGGAGCGGGGTCGCGCCGAGGCCCAAGATGGGGACCGCGAAGCTCGTGGCCGTGAGCAGTGCGAAGGCCGACAAGGGCACGATCCGCTTGTCCCGCGCAAACCTCGTCTCCGCGAGATAGCCTCCCACGGGACGCGAAAGAATCCCCGCGGCCGGGATGGCCGCGGCCAAGAGGCCGAGCACCACGACGTCCCGCACCCCGTTCGATTCGAGGAATGTAGGGGACCAGCTCGAGTAGAAGATGTAGGCGGCATAGGAGCAAGCGAATACCGCGCCGACCTTCCACAACTCCCAGTTGCGGAAGGCCACCAGGTACTCCCGGAGGGTGAAGGTCTCACGCGGGTACGAAGGGAACGGCCGCGCGAAGTAAGCGAACAGGGGCAGGAGCACGACGAGCGGGAGCGTGAACGCCACGAAGACCGCGGGCCAGCCGAACGCTTCGCCAATGTAGGGGCCCAAGAGGCTCCCGACCGCGACTCCGGTGGGCGGTCCGGACAGGAAGAGCCCGACGGACTTGCCGGGGGAGTCCGCGAACGCCTTGGACACGAGGTACGCGCAGGGGACGAAGATGAAGGCGAAGGGAATCCCGGAGAGGAACCGGAGCGGGAGCATCGCATCATACCGGGGAAGAAGCCAGATGATCACGCTCATCACGAGCACGCAGGCGCTCGATGCGACGATGACGGGGCGCGGATCGCGTCGATCGATCAGGTAGCCCGCGGGGATCTGGATCAGGAGGATGGCGAGTAAGAACACGGAGATGAGCGCCCCAGCCTGGGCGTTCGTGATCCCGAGGTCGCGCACCATGGGTTGGAACACAGGTGCGGGCGCGATGTAGAACGCGTTGTCGCAGACGTTGATGGCCCACGTGGCTAGGAGGAACGCGTACGGATGGAACGCGCTCCGCGACGCGGGCATCCCGCTCGGCGAGCCCACCCGGCCATATAAGCACGCGGATGCCGAGCGTGGGCGGCCCCGCGCAAGCCTTAACGGGCCGGCAGCGAATCCCTCTCCGAGGGGTGCACCACGGCCACGAGAGGCGGGACGGTCCTCCCGTCCCGAGGCATCGACCGCGCTTCCAGGTTCATCACCCGGGGCCCCGCCCGGCATCAGATTGGCTTGGGCGTAGCGATCATCATCGTCGGCGTGGTCATGTTCGCGGCGGCAGTCGTAGTCCCCAAACCCAACATCACTCTCACGAACCCTCAGTACTTCCCGGGCGAGTGCGACACGACCAACGAGACGCGGATTGTGACCGCAACGTTCACTCTGACGAACCATGGCGGCTCGTCCGGGGCCATGGAGGTGAACCTGTACGCGGACAGCACGACCCTTTCGGACCAGGTGCTCTTCGAGGTCCCTGCGTACGCGTCGGTACGAGGCAGCCTCGCAGGTATCGTGCGCGACTGCGCGCCGCATACCTACTCCCTGTCCGCGTTCTATGCGAGCGGTCAACTCTGAGGACCGGGAGTCAGCGTTGTTTGTGCAACCCTTTCGCGGTAGCGGGTCCGCGGCGGGGTGAGACGAGGAGTCGCGTCGCGGCGGCTTGTGGATCGAGCTTTCGCTGGACCACCTCCTGGGCAAGGCGCTCGAACCCCGGACCCTGCGGTCCGTCCCGCACCCGGTCCGCCAGAATCCGCCGTGCGTTCTCCAGGATCTCTTGACGCGCCCTCGCAAGCTCCCGCGTCTTCCAAAGTCCCGAGGACTCGAGGAACGAGCGGTGCCGGGCAATCGCGTCCGCGAGCTCGTCAATCCGCTGGTCTTGGAGGGCGGAGGTGCGGACAATGGGCGGCGTCCAACCGTCCCGTTCCTCGATTTGGAAGCGCAGGTTCGCGACCAGGGTGTCCGCATCCGCAAGGTCGACCTTGTTCACGACGTAGACGTCCCCGATCTCGAGAATGCCGGCCTTCATGGTCTGGACCACGTCGCCGGTCAGGGGCATCTCGACGACCACGGTGGTGTGAGCGCGGCCCGCGATCTCGACCTCGCTCTGCCCCGCCCCGACGGTCTCCACGAGGACCAGATCCATCCCCATCGCGTCGAGCACCCGGACCGCGTCGAACGTGGCCAGGGCGAGGCCGCCCGCATGTCCACGGGTCGCCATGGAGCGGATGAACACGCCGGGATCGATTCCCGTGTCGGCCATCCGGATCCGGTCTCCGAGGACGGCGCCACCGGAATAGGGGGAGGTGGGGTCCACGGCCACCACGCCTACCTTCTGGCCGCGGGAACGGAACTCGCGTACGAGCCGGTTGATGAGGGAACTCTTGCCCACGCCGGGCGCTCCCGTGAACCCGATGTACTGCGCGTGGCCCGTGTGCGGGTATACGAGGGCGAGGGCCACCTCGGCCTCGGGCTCGTCGTCCTCGATCAGGGAGATGAGCTTGGCCGCGGCCCGCTTGTCACCCGTGAGCAGCTTGTCCACGAGGTCGCGGACCGCCGGGGGGGACGAGCGGGTCCCCGAGCCCAGCGCCTCACGCCCCCTTCGTCTGGGCGGACTTCTGGAAACAGGCCACGATGTCCTTGAGCGTGGTTCCCGGGCCGAAGACGTCGCGAATCCCCGCCTTCTTGAGCTTGGGGATGTCCTCCTCGGGGATGATCCCACCGCCAACGACCGCGATGTCTCCCGCCTTGCGCTTTCTCAGGAGCTTGACGACCTCGGGGAAAAGGGCCATGTGGGCACCGCTGAGGCAGGAGAGGCCGATCGCGTCCACGTCCTCCTGGATGGCGGCCTCCACGATGTCCTCGGGAGACTGCCGGAGTCCGGTGTAGATGACCTCCATCCCTGCGTCGCGGAGCGCCCGGGCGATGACCTTGGCGCCTCGGTCATGGCCGTCCAGTCCCGGTTTCGCGACGAGTACGCGGATCTTCTTCGCCATGCCGATCACCTCAGTAAAGGAGGGGCTCCTCCCAGACTCCGAAGACCTCGCGCATGACGTCGCAGACCTCGCCGAGGGTGGCCCGCGCTCGGACCGCGTCGAGGATCAACGGCATCGTGTTCGCGTCCTCGTCCTCGCACGCGTTGCGAAGGGCGTCCAGGGACCGTTTCCACTTCTTTGCGTCCCGCGCGCGCCGGAGCCGCCTCAATCGCTCGAACTGGGCTCGGCGGGACGCTTCGGAGACGCGAAGGGGTTCCACCTCGGGCTGCTCGTCCACGACGAAGTCGTTCACTCCGACGATGGTCCGCTCCCTGTCCTCGATCTCCCGCTGGTAGCGGTACGCGGAGTTCGCGATCTCTTGCTGGATGAATCCCTTGCGGATGGCAGCGATCACCCCGCCCAGTTCCTGGATCCGGTCGAAGTAGCGGTAGGCCTCCTCCTCGAGCTCGTCCGTGAGGGCCTCGAGATAGTAGGAGCCTCCGAGGGGGTCCACCGTGTTCGCGACGCCGCTCTCGTGGGCTAGGATCTGCTGCGTCCGGAGTGCGATCCGGGCAGCCTTCTCGTTGGGTACCTGGTACGCCTCGTCAAAGCTGTTCGTGTGAAGGGACTGCGCGCCGCCGAGAATGGCGGCGAGCGCCTGGACCGTCGTGCGCACGATATTGATCTCGGGCTGCTGGGCGGTCAGGGACACGCCGGCCGTCTGCGCGTGGGTGCGCAGGAGCCATGAGCGCGGGCTCTTGGCCCCGAACGTGTCCCGCATCTCCCGCGCCCAGATCCGTCGGGCGGCACGGTACTTGGCGATCTCCTCGAACAGGTCGTTGTGGGCGTTGAAGAAGAAGCTGAGGCGCGGGGCGAACTCGTCCACGGGAAGCCCTCGTTCCACGCCCCATCGGACGTACTCCATGCCGTTGGCCAAGGTGAACGCGAGCTCCTGGCCCGCGGTCGCGCCGGCTTCACGGATGTGGTAGCCGCTGATGGAGATCGTGTTCCACTGGGGGGCGGACTTCGCGCCGTACTGGAACGTGTCCACGACGAGGCGCATGGACGCCTCGGGCGGGAAGATCCACTCCTTCTGGGCCTCGTACTCCTTGAGGATGTCGTTCTGGATCGTGCCGCGGAGCTTCGCTAGCGGGACGCCGCGCTTCTCCGCCATGGCCAGATACATGGCCCAGATCACGTCGGCGGGCGCGTTGATCGTCATGGAGGTGCTGATCTCCGCCACGTCGATGCCGCGGAACAGAATGTCCATGTCTTCGAGGGAGGAGACCGCGACGCCGCACGTCCCAAACTCCCCCTTGGCCTCAGGGGCGTCCGTGTCATATCCGTACAGCGTGGGCATGTCGAACGCGACGCTGAGCCCCGTCTCGCCGTGCGCGATGAGGTACTTGAAGCGCTTGTTCGTGTCCTCCGCGCTTCCGTAGCCGGCGAACATCCGCATGGTCCACAGGCGACCGCGGTACATGGTCGGGTGGATCCCGCGCGTGAACGGGAACTCGCCGGGGTTGCCCAGGCGCTCGTCGGGACTCTTTCTGCGGAGGTCCAGCGGCGTGTACAGCCTCTTCACGGGCCGGCTCGAGGTCGTGACGAACTCGTTGCGGCGCTCGGGCAAGGCCGCGAGCGCCTCCTTCAGCGTGGACGACTCCCACTTCCGAAGCCGGGCCTCGTACTGCGTGAGTTCGTCCGGATCGGACATGCTAACGGACGCTTTGAAGCAGCGGTGCCTATAAGATGATTGCGACCCCGCGGCTCACTCTACCTTGGTCGTCTCCACGATGGTCTTCGCGAGGCTCTGGAACGCCTGCTCCACGTTGGCGCCGGTCTTCGCGGAGGTGTAGAGGATCGGGCATTCGTAGGAGCGCAGAGCATCCGAGGCCTCCTGCTCGTTGACCTCGCGGCGCTCCGTGAGATCGATCTTGTTGCCCAGGGTGTACACGGGGATGGGTCCTACGGAGTCCCGCACCCCGTCGATCCACTTGGTCAGGTCATGGAGGGACGCCTTCCGCGTGACGTCGAAGACCGCGAGGATCCCCTTGGCCCCGTGGAAGTAGGCCTCCTTGAAGAGCTGCAGGAAGGTTCGCTTGCCCATGATGTCCAGGATCATCATGTCCACGTTGACCGGGCGGCCGCTCATGCTTCCCAGGCTGACCGTCTTCTTGGACACCACGGCGCCCAGGGTGCGGATGTACGACTCGTCGAAGGCACCCGAGACGAACCGGTGGATCAGGCTCGTCTTGCCCACGGCTTCCTCGCCGACGAGACAGATCTTGAACTTGTAGGTCTTCGACTCCGGGTCCATCCGAGACCACCCTTTGTTCTCGGGCGTGATACCCAGGATTGGCTTATAACGGCTTGGCCCCGATTCTCACGGTTGCGAAGCCACGGGCTCGAACCCCTCGATGTCCAAGATGGTCCCCGTCCGGGACTCCCGGGGCTTGAGCCGGGCCCGGACCGCGAGGCCGGGCTTGGCCTTCTCAGGGACCACCAGGAGGCGGTGGATGAGACCGCCTTCCTGGATTCCCTTGAACGTCACGAAGGCGTAGACCTCGGGGGCGGGGAGCGGCTTCCCGTGCCGGTCGACCCGGCTCACGGTGACCGCGGACACGCGGCCCTCAGGCGGCACGTCCACGAACTCCATGAGCTCCGTGAAGCAGGCCTCGCAGAACGTGCGGGGCGGGAGCTGGTTCGTCTTGCAGACGGGGCAGTGGACCGCGAGGATTCGGCCCTCGTCGCGCAAAGCCTTGAAGAAGGTCTCCCCCGCGATCCCGCTCGTGTAGATGTAATCGACGGACATGTCCACGTCCACGTGGCGGAGGCGCTTCACGTCCGTCGTCCGCTGGAGGAAGGTCATGCTTCCCCCTCCCGCAGCGGGCGGAAGTAGCGGATGTCCAGCACGCTGCCCTTCCGCTCCTCGGGCGGCTTCCAGACCGCCTTCACGCGCATCCCGATCCGGATGTCGTCCTTGGTCATCTCGCCGAAGTAGTGCATCATGCCCATCTTGGGCGACGCGCCGTCCAGGCTCACCACGCCCACGAGGATGGGCTCCGTGATCCGCTTCGCATCCTGGTCCAGGTACGAGATGGAGAACGTCTCGATGGTCCCCGTGTCCCGGACGTACCGCCACTCGTCCGTCGGGCGGTAGCACTCCTCGCAGAACATCCGCGGCGGGAAGAGGATGCGCTTGCAGCCGTTGCAGGTGCGGGCGATCAGCTTCCCGTTCTGGAGTTCCTCCAGGAAGCGGCTGATCGCTTCGCCCGCGGAGAACTCGTACTTCGCGTCCGGCCGCGAGCGCACCTGGGTGACCTTCCCTTCGTAGAACTCCTTGGACCCGAGCTCCACGCCCGGGAACTTCGCAATCCTCGACGTCATGCCTTCATCACCACCACGGAACCGTACTGCATGAGATCGCCCCACGCCTGGGCCACCCCCGTGTGGACCTCGTGGGGGATCTGCCGCTTGCCCGCCTGCCCCGTGAGCTGCCAGAAGAGCTCGCCGATCTTGATCCCCATGGTGGCCGCGATCGGGTTGCCGACGCCGAGCAGTCCGCCCGATGGGCACGTGGGCAGGTCCCCGTCGCGTTGGGTGACGCCCTCCTTGGTGAGCACGGGAGCCTCGCCCTTCTTGGCGAGCATGAGGCCTTCCATGTGGTGGAGCTCCTTGTAGTCGAACGGGTCGTACGGCTCGGCGAAGTCGATCTGCTGTCGGGGCCGATCGATCTTGGCCTGCTTGTACGCCATCTTGGCGGCACGCGCCACGTACTCGGGGAAGTAGAGGTCGCGGTCCGTCCACATGGTCGAGTCGATGCACCAACCCACGCCGCTGACCCAGGCCTTGTCCTGCACCTTGCGCCGGCGGATGAACTCCTCCGACGCGAGGACGACGGCCGATGCGCCGTCGCTAGGCGGGCTGATGTCCAGGCGGTTCACGGGCCACGCCATGATCTCGCTGTTCAGGACGTCCTCCACCGTGATGTTGGGATCGGCAAGCTGCGCGCAGGGATGGCCCACGGCGTTCCGTTTGTTCTTGACGGCCACGAGGGCGATGTCCTCCTTCTTCACATGGTGGACCGTCATGTAACGGTTCATCTCCATCGCGAAGATCCAGACCAGGTTGGGCTTGAGGGGGCGATCCAGGATGGGGTCCCAGATGTGGCCGAATACGCTTTGCGCGTGGGGTTGGCACGGAGACATCTTCTCCTCGTTCACGACCACGGCGACGTCCGCCAGGCCCGAGGCCACGTGCCACCAGCCCGCGATCGTGCTGAAGACGCCCGTGCCGCCGCCCGTGAACACGCGCATGTAGGGCCGGCCGTACGCGCCGCATCCGTCCGCGTAGTACTCGCCCTTCATGTGGACGCCGTCGAAGGCGTCGGGCGCGGAGCCGCTGACGACCATGTTCACGTCGGCCAGGGTGAGGCCCGCGGAGTCCAGGGCCATCTTGGTGGCCTCGTAGCACAGCTCCTTGGGCGTGTCTTGGAGCCGCCGGCGGAACAAGGTCATCCCCGCCCCGATCACGCCGACCTTCCTCATCGGCCCA
>JAWOML010000035.1:0-2556 GCA_033852515.1 Thermoplasmata archaeon
TAGAACGGCGCGTTGTCCTCGTCCAGCTGGGCCGCCTTGTTGTAGTGCTCCTCGGCCTCGTTGAACCGGCCCAGGTCCACGCAGAACGACGCGAGGGCGTCGTGGTACTGGGGGTTCTCGGGGTCCAATTCGATGGCCTTCTTGTACAGCCCGGAGATCTCGTCGGCCTCGACCTTGGGCACGCCGAGCGCGGACTCCGCCTTCCCGAAGAAGGCGACCGCGTTCTTGGGATCCTCCTTGGTCGCCTTGTCGAAGTGCTTGTAGGCGGTGTCGTAATCCAGGGCGCTCAGGGCCTGCTCGCCCGCGGCGATCTCCTCGTCGGCGGTGGGCATCGGAATCGCCCGCGGAACACGGGCGAGCCCAGATAAAGGTTCCCGTGGGATTCTCACCGGGATCCCGGGGTCAGATGGGCGCGGCCCGCGCAGGCCTCGTCCGGAAGAGGCAGCGCGCGTCGCCCTTGCCCCGGCATTCCACCTCGACGCACTCCACGGGCCGCTCGAACAGCACCGTGAGCCAACCCGCCAGGAATCCCTCGTACAGGTGGCACACGGGTTCACGGCCCTTCGCGTGCAGGCGTGCGATGGGGCTGTCCGCCACGGTCCACTCCGTCTCCGCGTTCGTGGGGTCCGAGGCGCGGAACGCGTACTTGCCGTATCCGGTCATCGCGGTGAAGTCCGCGACCTGCTGCAGCCGTTCCCCGAGATCGTCCTCGGGCTCCAAGGGGCCCGCGAGCCGCTTCGCCGTGCGCACACCCGCGCTGAACGAAACCCGATACAGGATCCCGCGGGCGGCCCGGCCCGAGAGGACCTCGAGTTGGTTCTGGAGGTCCAGGTAGAACTCGGGGGACATGAACCACGCGGGCTCGCCCAGGAGCGTGATCTCGCCCCGGGCTGCGTCATAGCGCAAGGGGAGCGGACTCGACGCCTCGTCGGAGACCACGGGCAGCGGAGGAGCCATGCTCTAGTCGTGGCCGTCGGGCTATTAGTACGGCATGGTCGCGAACGCTTGACAGGCGCCCCTACACGATGGCTTTGTGGTTCCGGAGCCAGTCCAGGTCGCTGAGGTACAGCTCCCGGATGTCCGTGAGCCCCTCCAGGGCCATGATCACCCGCTCCAGGCCGAGGCCCCACGCGAGCACGGGTGCCTCGATGCCCAGGGGCTTCGTGACCTCGGGCCGGAAGATCCCGCTGCCGCCGAGTTCCATCCACCGCCCGTCGGGCAGCTGGACCTCGGGCTCCATGCTCGGCTCCGTGTACGGGAAGTAGCCCGGACGGAACTTGGATCCCAGGAACCCGAGGCGGCGGTAGAAGTCCTCGATGATCCCGAGGAGCTGCGCCAGGTTCGCTCCCTCCTCCATGACCACGCCCTCCACCTGGTGGAACTCGGGCAGGTGCTTCCAGTCGATCGCGTCCCTACGGAAATTGCGCCCGATGATGAACGCCTTCTGGGGCGGCTTGGGGTGGTCCGCGAGCCAGTGGACAGTGATCGCCGTCGTGTGGGACCGCAGGAGGGCCCGTTGGGCCTCCGCCATGTCCCAGGTGTACCGCCACCCCTTGCTTCCCGTGCCGCCTCCGGTCTCGTGGGCCTCCGCGACCCGCCGGACCACGCTGTCCTCGGGGAGCGCCACGGTCCGCGGCTTGGCCAGATAGAAGCTGTCCAGCTGGTCCCGGGCCGGGTGGTCCTGCGGCTGGAACAGCGCGTCGTAGTTCCAGAACGCGCTCTGGACGTAGTCCCCGTCGATCTCCGTGAAGCCCATGTCCAGGAAGATCCGTCGGATCTTCTCCAGGTACGCGCTGAGCACGTGCCGCTTGCCCGGCCAGACGGTCGGCGCGAAGGCCCGCGTGTCGTACCGGCGGAAGTCCACGGTCCGCCACTTGCCCTCCCGCAGGAGGTCCGTGGTCAGGATCGTGGCCTCGGGCTTCAGCACGATCCCCGCGGCGAGGACCTTCTCGCCCGCCGGGGTCAGGGCGATCTCCCGCCGCACGGCCTCCCTCTCCCGGACGAGATCCTGGCGGGACTTCAGGTCCTTCAGGATCTTCGGGTCCACCGCGTCCTCCGCGAGCTCCTCCTTGGCCATCCGGGCAAGGACCTCCTCGTCCGGGGTCCGCGCGTTCCCCGCGGCCCGTCCCGCCGGGGTCGCGACGAGGACGCTGCCTTCCGCACCCTTCTCCACCTGGGCCCAACCTGTCCTCCGCAGCCAGCCCAAGGCGATCGCGAGCTCCGCGTCGTCGAACTTGGCCGCGGCCTGGAGCTTCGGGACGGGCATTCGGCCGCGGGCCTTGAGGAGGGCCTTCAGCGCCTTCCGCTCGGGCAGGGGCTTCTTGGCGAGGGTCGCGTCCCGCAGTCGGTACGATCGAACGACGCGCTCCTTCATCGTGACGAGACCCTTGGCCTGGAGCCACGAGGCCGCGTTCATGACCTCGACGAGTTCCTGGAACTTGCCCCTGGACCGGATCTCGTCGGGCGACGCCTTGCCGAGCTCCTTCAACGTCAGGAGGACCCGCTTCTCGAGGTAGCTGAGTTCCGCGGCCAGGTCCCGGGGCATTCAGCGGCTGG
>JAWOML010000036.1:0-12061 GCA_033852515.1 Thermoplasmata archaeon
TCTACAACACGCGCTCGCGGCGCAAGGAGGTCTTCGCACCGCGCGAGGACCGCCGCGTCCGGATGTACGTCTGCGGTCCGACCACGTACGACTACAGCCATCTCGGGCACGCGAAATCCTACGTGAGTTTCGACGCAGTCCGTCGGTATCTGGAGTACCTGGGCTACGCGGTGACCTACGTCCAGAACTTCACGGACATCGAGGAGGTCATCATCCGACGGGCCGCGGCCGCGGGCAAGCCGCCGCTGGAGTACGCGAGGTTCTACATCGATGCGTTCCTCGAGGACATGCGCCAACTCAAGGTGCAGCCCGCGACGGTCTATCCCCGGGTTTCCGAGCATGTCCTCGAGATTCAGACCCTGATCGCGCTGCTCATCGAGCAAGGCTTCGCGTACTCGGTCGGCGGCGACGTGTACTTCCGCACGCGCAAGACGAAACGGTCCTTTGGTATCCTTACTCACCAGAAGTTCGAGGACGTTGTCGTGGACGCCCTTCCGCCCGGGAGCGCCCGGGAGGACCCGCTCGACTTTGCCTTGTGGAAGCAGTCCAAGGAGGGCGAGCCCTCCTGGCCCAGTCCATGGGGGCCTGGCCGGCCCGGATGGCACGTGGAGTGCAACGCGATGGCGTTCAAGTACCTCGGCGCCCCCTTGGACATCCACGGCGGCGGATCGGACCTCAAGTTCCCCCACCACGAGAGCGAGGCCATGATCTGCGAAGGCGCTTGGGGCCTGGACTGGACGCGGACCTGGATGCACAACGGCTTCCTCACCTTGGAGCAAGACAAGATGTCCAAGAGCCTGGGCAACTTCGTCACGATCCGCTCGATCCTCGCGGACTATCCTGGCGAGGTCGTTCGCATGTGCCTCCTGAAAGCCCATTACCGCGAGGACGTGGAGTACGACAAGGACTGCTTCCGGCGCACGCAGGAGGAGTACGAGGCCATGCGCCGATCTATGTCCGAGGCCTCGGTGGCCCGGGGGCCCGGAACGGGCGGCAAGGTGGCGACCCTCATCGAGGCGACGAAGCGGGGATTCCTCGCGGCCATGGACGACGACTTCAACACGCCCGACGCGATCTACCGGCTTCTCCAGATGACCGAGGCCCTCAAGGACCTCCCTAGGATGTCCGCCGAGGAGGGCCGTCTCGTGGTGGCTCTCTACTCGGAGCTGGGTGGCATCCTAGGTCTGTTCTCGGATCCCGCGCCGAGGGCCGGGTCCACGTGAACGTAGCAGTACTCGCACCCCGCCTGCTCCCGGACGCGGCGGTGGACCTCGCGGACGATGTCGTTGGCCTGGACCACGGTGCGGTCCGGCGCGACCTCGATGTGGAAGTCGGCGTGGAGAGCCTCGGGACCCACGTACTCCGCCCGGAGGTCGTGGACGCCTAGAACGCCGTCCACGGACTTCGCGATCTCCCGAATGCGCCGCAGTGTGTCCGCGTCGGGGGACGCCCCGAGGAGGAGGCTCACGTTCTCCCGTAGGAGACCCACCGCGCCGTACGCGATGATTGTCGCCACGACGATGGCCGCGATAGGATCCAGGATGGGCTCGCCCTCCGCGATGGCCAGGGTGGCCACGAGGGCTGCGGCAAGGCCGAGCTCGTCGTTCACGAGTTCGCGGGCTTGGGCCTTTGCGGCCGCCCCGCGAGCGCCGCCGCGCCGGAGAAGGACCAGAGGAATCGCTGCGAGGACCATGGAGACTACGAGGACTCCCACGGCGAGACCCAGGTTGCTGTAGGCTGCGGTCACGGGCTCGAACAGGTGGGGGATCGCTTCCACGTAGAGCTGGTAGCTGGTGAAGGAGACGAACAGGACCGCGGCAGCGAGAGCCGCCGCGTTCTGGGCCCGACCGTGGCCGAACTGGTGGACCGCGTCCGCCGAGCGGCGGGACCACACGGCCGCCGCGAGGAGGAATGCGGAGATGAACAGGTCCGTGAGGGTGTGCAGCGCCTCGGCGAAGAGGGCCATGATGCCCGTGGAGAGCCACACGGCAAGTTTCATCGCGAACACTCCGAGGTAGATGCCGATGGTGAGGCGGAGCGCCGAGGCCTCCTGGGCGGCGCGGTGCGACGTGGCCACGAGGTCGCCCAGGAGGGAGGGGCTATTTCCGACTGCTGTAAGGACGGTTCGACAGGACTCCGCTCCGAGCGCGCCCCAAAACCCTTTTATGAGTGGCTCGTATCAGCGCGTACCTCCGCGGGAGATCCCCCATGGCCGAGTTCAAAGCGATCATCGCCGACCCCAAGAGCGGGAAGACGTACAAGCACGACATCACGGGGCACTACGCGAACGCCTTGGTGGGAAAGAAGATCGGCGACGAGGTGGACGGCCTCTACGTCGGGCTCCCCGGGTACAAGCTCCAGGTCACGGGCGGCAGCGACAAGGACGGGTTCCCGATGCGTCCCGACCTCCCGGGCCCTCGGCGCAAGCGACTCCTCGTGAGCGGCGGCGTGGGGTTCCATCCTCCGCGACCCGGCATGCGCAAGAAGAAGACGGTCCGTGGGAACACGATTTCCCCGGACATCCTGCAGCTCAACCTGAAGATCGTCCAGCGCGGCCCCAAGTCCCTCGAGGACGCGTGGAAGGAGCAGGCGCGATGAAGGTTCCGGGCCAGCCGGAGGTCAACATCGGCGTCGTAGGTCACGTGGACCATGGAAAGTCGACCCTGACGGAGCGGCTCACCGGGGAGCGGACGGACCGTCACTCCGAGGAGATCAAGCGGGGCATCTCGATCCGCCTGGGCTATGCGGACATGGCCATCTACAAGTGCCCCCAGTGCGAGGAGCCCGCCTGCTACGGCACATCGGAGACGTGCAAGATCCACAACGTGAAGGGCGAGCTGCTCCGGATCGTGTCGTTCGTCGATTCCCCGGGTCACGAGACCTTGATGGCCACCATGCTCAGCGGGGCGGCGCTCATGGACGGCGCTCTCCTGGTCATCGCGGCGAACGAGAAGTGCCCGCAGCCGCAGACCAAAGAACACCTCATGGCCCTGGGGATCATCGGCGTGGACAAGATCATCGTCGTGCAGAACAAGATCGACATCGTGGACCCGAAGCAGGCCCAGGAGAACTACCGCCAGATCGAGGCGTTCGTCAAGGGGACCGTGGCCGAGAAGGCTCCCATCGTCCCCGTGAGCGCGCACCACGAGGTGAACCTGGACGTCCTTCTCATGCTCCTCTATCAGACGATTCCGCCGAAACCCCACGAGGAGGCCAAGCCGCCCAAGATGTATGTCGCGCGGTCGTTCGACGTGAACCAACCGGGCATCCCGCCCGAGAAGATCGTGGGCGGGGTCCTCGGCGGGAGCCTCATGCAAGGCAAGATCCGCGTGGGCGACGAGGTGGAGATTTCCCCGGGGCGCCAGGTCACCCTGGGCAACAAGACGGAGTGGCGGAACATCACCACGGCCATCCGGAGCCTGCACAGCGGGGGCGCTTCCCGCAAGGAGGCGCGCCCGGGCGGCCTCATCGCGATCGGCACGAACCTGGACCCGGTGCTTACCAAGTCCGACGGGCTGGTGGGCCGCGTGGTCGGCCCGCCGGGCACGCTCCCCGAGATCATGGCCAAGATGTCCGTGGAGGTCCACTTGCTCGAGCGCGTGGTAGGGACCGAGGAGGAGCTCCAGGTCGAGGGGATCAAGACCTCGGAGCCCCTCATGGTCTCCGTGGGGACGGCGACCACCGTGGGCGTCGTGACCTCCGCCCGGGAGAGCCTGGCCGACATGACGCTCAAGATCCCCGTGGTCGCGGAGCCGGGCCAGCGCGTCGCGGTCTCCCGTCGCATCGGCGGCAAGTGGCGCCTCATCGGGTACGGCGTGATTCGTTAGGGCCTTCGCGAGAACCACCGCTGATAGCCTGGACCGCCTCCTTATGAGCCCCTCGGGCAACCCCTGCATCGAAGGCGGGTAGAGGTAAGTCGGCTCTCCGTGGCAGACGCTTCGTCGTCCTGCTCTGGAATCAGACCTGGGAGGCCGCGCTCGCCAGGAACACCCGCAAGGGATTGCCTGCCCGCCTTCCGAATCCTACGGCGGAGGGCCGGTCATCGTCCTCGCAGGTTCTTGCGAGTCTCCGCGCTCGACGGGCTACGTGCTCGGCGAGGTCGTGCCCTCCAGGAGCTGGACGGCCTCCCAGAAGCGTGCTGCTCGCGAGTCCACGATGAGGCGGAATTCCTCGCCGCGGAGCGTCTTGGCCCGGACCTCCTGGAACGTCCCGAAGGACGTCGCGCCCAGCAGGATCAGCTCGGCTACCTGGTAAGGGCTGTCTGCGAGAAGTGGAAGGCTTTGCCGGTCCCACCAGCCGAACACGAGGAACAGCCCTCCGAACCAGACGATCACGAACAGGAGGAAGGGGGCCCAACTCGGGTACGACGGGCCAAGACCCCCGGTCACGATGGCGAGGACGGACACGCCCACCACGGTCGTGTAGAGGCCGAAGCCCACGATGGAGAGGATCCACCGTAGCATCCGCGCCGCGGCTGAAGGCGTCACCAGGCGAGCGTGACCGGGCGTGATCTCGAGCACGGTCTTGTACTCGTTCACCTTGCGGTCCGCCGAGAACAGGTAGCGATCCCTCACGTGCGCCGCATCGGGTGCCGGACAGGATGAACCTTGCGGTGGTACGCCCCGCGTCGATATCGAGAAATAACGTCGGCCCCCTTGGCCCGACGCCCATGCGCGTCCTCCACCGCGACCCGCGCACCGGAGAGATCAAGCTCCGGATCGAGAACGCGGACGACCTCTGGCACCTGAGCAACCTCGTCCAGGCAGGAGATCAGGTTCGCGCCTCCACGTACCGTCGGGAGGAGTCCAAAACGGACAAGATTCGCCCGGAAAAGGCAGAGAAGGTCCGCGTCACCCTGACGATCCGGGTGGAGAAGACGGAATTCCAGGCGTTCTCGGACCGCCTCCGCATCTCCGGTGTGATCGTCGACGCGCCCCAGGACCTGGGGCGGCACCACACCCTGAACGTCGCGGTGGACGACGTCCTCTCGATTCTCAAGACCTGGAGACGCCACGAGTTGCAGCGGATTGAGGAGGCGGTCGCCGCAACCCAAAAGCCCCTGGTGACGTTCCTCAGCCTGGACGACGAGGAGGCCCTCGTGGCCCAGCTGCGTCAGTACGGCGTCCAGGAGCTGGCGACGATCCACGCCCCGGGCCACGGCAAGATGTTCGACACGGGGGACGCACGGACCACGTACTTCGAGGACATCCTGGGCAAGCTGAAGACCTCGCCGATCGGGGAAGCGCTCGTCCTCGTCGGCCCCGGGTTCACCCGCGAGGCGTTCCTCTCGTTCCTCGAGAGCCGCGAACCTGCACTCGCGGCCCAAGTCCACAGCCAGGGCACCTCCCAGCCCGGGATGCACGGGATCCAGGAGGCCCTCCGGTCCGGGATGGGCTCCAAGCTGTTCGCGGACAGCCGCGTGGCCCGCGAGACCCAGCTCGTGGAGAAGGTTCTCGAGGCCATCGCGACGAACCGACCCGTGGCCTACGGGCGGAAGGAGGTCGACGCGGCCCTCGACGCGGGCGCCGTGGAGACCCTCCTCGTCAGCGACTCCGTTGTGCGCGACCTCGCGATCGAACGGATGATGCATGCCGCGGAGGAGGCGCGCGGGACCGTGGTCCTGGTCAGCTCCCACCACGAGGCCGGGGCCAAGCTCGAGGGGCTGGGAGGGGTCGCGGCCCTCTTGCGGTTCCCGATCCGGTGACCGCCGTCCGTAAACATGTTTACGGATCAGGCGCGTCCGTGGGACTCGCCCTTCACGGTCGCCGCGGCAACCAGGTGCGCGAGACGCAGTGGCTCCGGGAGTGCCCCCCGCACCGTCGTGAGGGCGAGCGCCTCCACGAGGTCGGTCCGCGACACGCCCACCGCGGTCACGTGGAGCGGCGTGTGGCGCGTGGTGACCTCCTCGATTCTGTGCCGCCGGATCAGATCCCACCGCTCCTCCCAGTCCCCGAACTTCCGGCGGAGCGCGCCGCGGATCGCGTCCAGGTCCGGCGCTCGACGCGTGACCGTGACCACGGGAACGTCGAGCTCGCGATGGAGAGCCTCGAGGTCGATCACATTGAACCCGCCCACCGCGATCCCGTTGAGGAGGATCATCCGAAGCCCTTCGCGGTACCGGGACGCCCGGACCATAGCCAGGATCCGCTCCGTCGCGTCCCGCCCGTCCACGTGGGCCCGGGTCATGAGGACCGCCTCCACGTAGGCGGGCGCCTGGACCGCGACGCCGACCAGGGGGACCTCGTCGTCCCCGAAGTGGAAGGGCCCGTCATCGATCCCGAGGAACCGGGACTTGGGCTTCATGGTCTACACGAGCTTCAGGTGGCCCGTGACCTGGTCCACGACCTCGTTAGGTCCGGGACCCACGGCGAGGCACGTGACCGTGCCCGGAGGCAACTCGGTCAAGCCCGCATCCTCCACGAGGGCGGTCGTGAGGCCCAGGGAGCGCGCCTTGTTCTGGAGGAGGTGCAGCTCCTGGAGGTCCTCCGCCTTCACGACGACCTTCTTCTGCCCCTCATCGTACCAGTCCGAGAAGGCCTTGCGGTGCCGCGCCTTGGCGTCCAGGGCCGCCATGACCGCGGCGTGGGCGACCTGCACGGCGAGCTTGCCCCGCGACAGTTCAAGATCCGAGCGGACCGCGACGACGAGCTTGTGTCGCATCCCGGCGCTCATCCGTACAGCTCCGTGGTCCGCTCGTCTTCGAGCTTGTGCAGCTCCGCCTCCACCCGCTTCAGCTCCGCGCGTGCGGCGTCTCGCCTCTCCTCGTAGTGGGAACGGGCGTCCGCCGATTGAAGCTGCATCCTGCGCTCGTAGTCTTTGATGGTCCGGCGCAGCCGCTCGCGGGATTCCGCGAGTTCCTCGAGCCTCATCCGGATCCGGTGGTCCTTCGTCTCCTCCGTGAGGAGCGACTCGGGCCCCGCCTTGGGCACGCGGGCCATGGAGGGATGAATTCGGGCCATCCACGGGTAGGCGCCCCGCCACCAACCCAGGACGAAGAAGAGTACGCTGAGCCCGATGAGTCCCTCCGCGATCTCCGGCGCCTGGACGTAGCCCGTGACCCCGCCGGGCTGCACGCCGAGGGAGTTCAGGAAGAAGCCCCAGAGGACCGTGACCGCGATGGACAGGACGATGCCCAGGGTGAGCCGGTAGAGCGCGTCGTACTCCCGGTCGAGCTCCCCGCGCCTCGGATACAGGACGTTCACTAGGAGGAGTCCGGGCAGGAGGAAGACGAGGATCAGGGCGGCGAGCACCCGCAGGAGCCCGAGGACGCCGAGCAATGCGTCGACGACGGCGTCGGCCACGGCACTCGGCGAGCCTCCGGAGTCTATTTGAAGGTTGCGCGGACGTTCCTCGCGCCCCGGTAAGTCTTTCTTGCCGGCGGCCTATCCCTTCGCATCCCGGGGTGACGCCATGGACCGGAACCGGATCAAGACGCACATCCGCGGCTTCGACGAGGCCGTCGGCGGCGGATTCCCTGAGGGGTACGTGGTCCTCCTGGCGGGCTCGCCGGGCACCATGAAGTCCTCTCTCGCGTTCTCCATCCTGTACCAGAACGCTCTGCGCGACGGGAAGAAGGGCGCGTATTTCACCCTGGAGCAGAGCAAGGACCTCCTCCTCGAGCACATGGCGTCCATGGGGATGGCGGACGAGAAGGCGTGGGAGAACCTCGTCCTTCTGGACATGGGGAACATCCGCAAGAACCTGGGCTACCTCCAAGGTCGCGGGACCTGGCTCGAGCTGTTCAAGATGTACTGCAACAATGTGATGAAGCAGGACAAGCTCTCGTGCCTCGTCGTGGACTCCCTCGAGGTCCTGGAGACCATGGCCAAGATGCAGGACCGCCGCTCCGAGCTCTACTTCCTGTTCGAGTGGCTCCGGGACCTCGGGCCGCTGACCCTCCTGATCTCCGAGCAACCCCTGGACGCGGTAGGGACGTCCCGCCTCCCCGACGAGGCCTACCTCGCGGACGGGATCGTTCAGCTCGACATGCATGCCGCCTCGGACCTCTACGTCCAGCGGCGGATCCGGGTCGTGAAGCTGCGGTCCACGAAGCACGAGACCGGGTACTACGCCCTCACCTACGACGACGGCGGCTTCGAGGCCGCGCGGGCCGTCTCGGGCTCCGGATAGGGGAAAATCTCTCTTCCAAGAAAATCACACAGAAGCCCTTTATATCCCCTTCCCAAGTACGACGGAAGAGATGCGGGGGCCTGCACGCCCCGCACCCCGAGACCGGCGAACCATGTCGTCCGATCTGTCCCCTCTCGAGGAAACCGAACTCCGGTTCCAGATGGCCGCCTCCCGGCTCCCCATGGTCATGTGGACCACGGACGCGGACCTCAAGTTCACCTGGGGGGTGGGCGCCGCGCTGGGTGCGCTTCACGTGGACGCCCGGGCCTTCCGCGAACGGACCGTGGAAGAGGTGTTCCCGGGGGACGGCGAGGCGTCCCCCGCCGCGGAGCACCGCCGCGCCCTCGCCGGCCGCTCCGTCCGGTACGAATTCGAATGGCTCGGCCGATGGTTCGACGTGTACCTAGAGCCCCTGCGATCCGCGGACGGCGCGACCACGGGCGTCATGGGCATGGCCATCGACTTCACGGACCGCAAGAAGATGGAGGATGCGCTCCGGCGGAGCGAGGACCGCTTCCAGCTCCTGGGCCGCGCGACGAGCGACATGGCGTGGGACTGGGACCTGGAGACGGACAGCATCTGGCGGAACGAGAACCTCCTCACGGTGTTCGGCTACTCCGCGGAGGACATGGAGCCTGCGGGTGCTTGGTGGGAGCTTCGGATCCATCCCGACGAACGGGACCGTGTCATCCGCGACCTCCACGGTGCGATTGCGAAGGGCGAACGCTTCTGGAGCGCGGAGTACCGCTGGCAGAAGAAGGACGGTTCCTACGCGACCGTCCTGGATCGCGGGTACGTGATCCACGACGAGTTGGGCAAGCCCATCCGCATGGTCGGCTCCACGATGGACATCACCCGCCGCCACCGGGAGGAGCAGATCCGGGAGGCGATCTACCGGATCTCCGAGGCGGGTTCCGCGGCCAAGGACCTGCCTGCCTTTTACGAGGAGGTCCACAAGATCGTTGGGACCCTCATGCCCGCGCAGAATTTCTACATCGCCCTCCATGACCCCGTGACGGACCTGCTCAGCTTCCCCTACTTCGTGGATGAGGAGGAGTCCACGCCGGAGCCCTACAAGGCGGGCCGCGGGCTGACGGAGTACGTCCTCCGCTCGGGCAAGCCCTTCTACGCCTCCACGGAAGGGTACGAACGCCTGGTCGCAAGCGGCGAGGTAGTCCGGGTCGGGCCGATGTCCATCGACTGGGTCGGCGTGCCTCTGATTGCGAGCGGCCGGACCATCGGTGTGCTCGTGATCCAGACGTACGCGGAGGGTGTGCGCTACGGGGACGAAGAGCGGGACGTCCTCAGCTACGTCTCCGAGCAGATCGCCATGGCCATCGAGCGCAAGCGCGTCGAGGAGACCCAGCGCGCCTCGGAGGACCGCTACCGGATGCTCTTCGAGTCGAACCCGACCCCCATGTGGGTCTACGACCTCGAGACCCTGGCGTTCCTCGCGGTGAACGACATCGCGGTAGAACACTACGGCTACTCCCGGGACGAGTTCCTCTCCATGACGATTCGGGACATCCGGCCGCCCGAGACCGTGGAGAAGCTGGTGGCCTCCGTCCGAGAGCCTCGCCAGGAGATTTCCTACTCCGGGGTCTGGAAGCACCGGACGAAGCACGGACGTCTCATGGATGTGGAGATCACCTCGCACACCCTGACGTTCGCAGGACGCCCCGCGGTCCTCGTCATGGCCGTGGATGTCACCCGGCGCAAGGAGGATCAGGAGGCCTTGATCGCCGCGGAGCAGAAGTTCCGCAGCCTGGTCGAGCAATCCCTCATGGGGATCTACATCATCCAAGGCAACCGACTGACCTACGTCAACCCGAAGTTCGCGCAGATTTTCGGCTACACGGCGGAGGAGATCGAGGCCATGGAGGACGTGCCACGCCTGGTGGCGCCGCGGGACCGCGAGGCTCTCCAAGAGGCCATTCGCCGCCGACTCGCGGGAGATGAGGCGGTCACGCCGTACTCGTTCACGGGCCTGCGCAAGGACGGACGTGAGGTCCAGGTGGAGGTCCATGGCAACCGGGCCGAGCTGGACGGACGGCCCGCCATCATCGGTGCGCTCGTCGATGTAACGGAGCAGCGGAAGGCGCAGGACGCGCTGAGCCGGTCCGAGCTCCGGTTCCGCACCCTGTTCGAAGCCGCCGCGGACGCGATTCTGTTGGTCAACCGGAAGGGGACGATCCTCGACGCCAACCCCGCGTCCCAGGCCATTGCCCAGATGAGCCGGGACGAGATGGTCGGAACAACCATCGGACGGCTGATCCTTCCCGAGGAGATGGAGACGGCGCGGTCCTACCTTCGGGACACGTTCCGCGGAAAGTCACCTGCGGAGCCTTTCGTCGTCCGGATCCGGTTGCCGAGCGGTGTCCTCCGAACCCTCGAGGTCCGCTCACGCGTGATTTCCGAAGAGGGCTCCGAACCTTACCTAGAGATGCAGGTGCGCGATGTCACGGAACAGCGGGAGATGCAGCGGCGTCTCATCGCGAGCGAACGCCTCGCCTCCGTGGGCCAAATGGCCGCGTACGTCGCCCACGAAATCAACACGCCCCTCGCCAACATCTCCTTGCTGGCCGCGGCGAGCAAGCGCCGGACCCAGGATCCTGAGATCCACGACCGGCTGGACAAGATCGACACCCAGCGCCGCCAGGCGGCCTCCATCATCGCGGACCTACTGAGCTTCACGAAGCACCGGGACATCGAGCCCTCGGACCTCGACCTGCGTTCCGTGATTGCCGCCGCGATCGAGCAGATTGACCCGTACCGGCACGGGGACGTGGAGCTTCATGCGGACCTCGGAGAGCAGCCCGTCGTGGCCCGCGCGGACGGCCTCCAGATGCAGGAGGTCTTCGTGAACCTGCTGCGGAACGCGTTCGAGGCGACCAGCGCGGGCTCGGTCACGGTCCGTGTGGAGTCGCGGCCCGGCTACCGGATTGTTGAGATCACGGACACGGGCCACGGGATTCCCGAGGACGTCCAGGCCCGCCTGTTCCAGCCTTTCGTATCGACAAAGAGGCATAAGGGCGGAACGGGACTCGGTCTTGCCTTGTGCAAGAACATCGTCACGGCCCACGGCGGCGAGATACATTTCACGACGAGCCCGGGGAAGGGAACCACGTTCACGATCACCCTCCCCCAGGGGAATGAGTGATGAAGATCCTCGTCGCGGACGACGACGCGACCCTTCGCTCGGAGCTCGCCGAACTCCTCCGCGGGGACGGGCACGAGGTCGAGGTCGCCGCGGACGGCGAGCAGGCCCTGGGGCGTCTCGAGGCGGAGGCCTTCGAGCTCGCCCTCCTGGATCTCGTCATGCCCAAGGCTACGGGTCTCGAGATCCTCCACCGGCTCAAGGTGGTGAGGCCGGAGACCGCCGTGGTCATGATCACGGGACACGGCTCCGTGGACGTCGCCGTGGAGGCCATGAAGGGAGGCGCCGTGGACTTCGTCGTGAAGCCGTTCGAGATCGAGTCCCTCCAGCGCGTCCTCGCCTCGATCCAGGACGAGAAGAAGGCTAGGCAGATGCTCACGCAGCCCGCCCAAGGGCCCGAGGCCGTGCAGACCGTCCTGAAGGACGCGGCCCGCCGCAAGGCGCTCCTGGCCGTGCTGGGCCCCCAAGCGAATGCCCCGCGCGGTGCCGCCCGCGTCCTCCGGATCGACGAGGAGCCCAACCCGCCCAACGTGTTCACGCCCTCCCAGCTCTACCAGCTCAACGCGGCGATCGAGGACCACGTGTCCCGGACCGAGGCGCCCGTGGTCTATGCGGCGGGGCTCGGGCCCCTTGAAGACGTTCACGGACGCGCGGACCTCGAGGCCTGGGTACGTCACGTGGGGGCGCGGTGCGAAGCCCGCGGCGGGACCCTCGTGCTCCACGACCTGGCGCCCGAGCTCGTCTCGGACCTCGAGGCGGGACTCGGAGTCGCCG
>JAWOML010000037.1:0-3241 GCA_033852515.1 Thermoplasmata archaeon
GACGGGCATCTACCTCGCTCCTTCGCGCGTCGAGGCGCTCATCCCGATCGTGATCGGCTGCGTGATCGCGGACGCCGTGGCCATCTACGTCATGGGGGAGGAGACCGTCATGACGGGAAAGCTGGCCCGCCGCGGGATCCGCGTCAAGCACGAGTACGAGGCGAACCTCCTGGACATGGTCCTCGTCTCCGAGGTCATGTCGCGCAAGCCGCGGTCCGCGGCCGCGACCCTTCCCGCAGCCGACCTGCGGGACCTCGTCGCGAACATCGACACGCCGGAGTACCACATGCGCAGCTTCCCCGTGCTGGACGCGTCAGGCAAGGTGATCGCCGTGGTCACGCGGAGCGACCTGTTCCGGGAGCGGAGCCACCTGGAGGGCCGGACCGTGCTCGACGTGGGCACGAAGGATCCCGTGACCGTGCGCCCGGACGACTCCATCTACACGGCCCTCCAGAGGATGGTCTGGCGCCACGTGGGCCACCTGCCCGTCGTGGACGACCGCGGGCGGCTCGTAGGCTACCTCTCCCGGGGCGACATCCACAACGCGTGGAAGAAGAAACTCTCCGAGGAAGGCATTCGCGAGGGAGGACTCCACATCCGTCGCCCGGCCCCGCCGCCTCGAGGCGAGCGCCCGCCCGGGAACCCGGCCCCTTTCAGGGCCGATAATGACGGCGGGGGCATTATAGGGAAGGACTCGGCTCGCCGCGACCCGTGAATCCGGAGAGCTGGAAGAAAGCGCGAGCCCTCCTCTGGGTCCTCGTCACCTTCCTATTCGTCGTCGCGCTCCTCTTCTTCACGGGAGCCATCGCGCTCCCCGGCCTGCCACCCGCCCAGGTGGACCTGCGCGCCTACCAGCCCTGGGTCCTCGCGGTCCTCATCCTCTTGGCGACCAAGGCGCTCCTAGAGGTCCTGCGCCCCGTGTTCCGCGCGACCCTCCGCAGCCACGTACGGTACGAGGCCGATATCTTCGCTCACTTCAAGGTGGTCTCCTACGTGGTTTGGGCCACCGCGCTGATCCTCATCGTCTCCATCCTCGCGGGGACCGGGTTCCAGCAGAACCTGGGCCTGAGCATCGGCCTCGTCTCCGCGGCCCTAGTGTACGTCCTCGGCGAGCCACTCCTGTCCTTCGTGGGCTGGATGGTCATCGTGACCATGCGCCTCTACAAGCTGGGAGACCGCATCGAGCTCAACAACACCCGCGGCTATGTCGTGGGGATCACGCCCATGAACACGACCGTGCGGGAGTTCGGCGGAGCCCTCGCGGGCGACATCCACACGGGGCGGTACGTCACGATCCCGAACAGCCAGGCGCTCCGCGGCAATGTGTTCAACGCGACCAAGGACACGCCCTTCGTCTGGGACCAAGTTACGGTCACCGTGCCGTTCCAGAGCGACGCGAAGGCGGCGGAGGCGCTGCTCTTGGCCGCGGCCGAGGACGTCGTCGGCCCGATGATGCGGGATAGCCGCGTGCGAATCCGCAACAAGTACGAGTTCGAGGACCTCCGGGACTATGTGGCCGAGGAGCCAACCGTCCTCTGGAACATTCGGGACGCGGGCGTCGACCTGACCCTGGTCTACTTCTGTCCCGTGTTCGAGCGCGCTGCATACAAGACGCGGATCGTCAAGGAAATCCTGGAGCGCGCGGGAGACCGGCCCGACATCCGGCTCACCGCACCGGCCGCGACGCCGACGCCGGCCGCGCTCCTCCCGACGGCCCGCTGACCACCGCATCCTTTATTACAGCCAGGGATTCTCCGCGCTCCCGTGACGGAGCTGGCGCGTCCCTTCGCGTCGATCGGACCCGCGGACCATGGGAAGCTCGCGACCCTAGCGGGGTGGGTCGAGGACATCCGGAACCTGGGAGGGATCGCATTCCTCATCGTCCGCCAGCGCGGCGGTACGTTCCAGGCCACGGTGAAGAAGAAGGGGAACGAGGCGCTCTTCGACGCGGTCTCTAAGATCGTCCGCGAGAGTGCCGTTTCCGTTCAGGGGACCGTGCAGCCCAACGCCCAGGTGAGGAACGGGTGGGAGCTCCTCGCGGAGCGCATCGAGGTGCTCGATGCGGCCGCCGCGCCGCTGCCGTTGCCCGTGGCCGACAAGGTGGGAGCGGAGATGGACACGCGCTTCGACAACCGCTTCCTGGATCTGCGCAAGCCCGAGCACCGCGCAATCTTCCAGGTCCGCTCCACGGTCCTCGGGGCGGTCCGGGAGCATCTGGCCTCCGAGGGATTCCTCGAGGTCCACACGCCCAAGCTCGCGGGAGCCGGGGCCGAAGGCGGGGCGACCCTCTTCGAGACCGCCTACTTCGGCCGCAAGGCGTACCTGAGCCAGAGCCCCCAGCTCTACAAGCAGATCCTCATGTCTACGGGGCTCGACCGCGTGTACGAGATCGCGCCCGCCTTCCGCGCGGAGCCGTCGGACACGGTGCGCCACGTGACCGAGTTCACCTCGTTTGACGCGGAGATTGCGTGGATCGACAACCAAGAGGACGTACTCAGGATTCTCGAAGGGACCGTGGCCCACGCGATCCAGCGCGTCCGCGCGGACGCGAAGGAAGCGCTCGCCCAGCTCCAGGCCGAGCCGAAGCTCCCGACACTGCCGCTCCGACGGCTCCCATATTCCGAGGCCTTGGAGGTCCTCCGAGCCCGCGGGAAGAAGGTCCGCGACGGAGACGACATCGACACGGAGGCGGAGAAGCTCCTAGGGACGGCGCTCGCCGAGGAGGGCGCGGATCTCTTCTTCCTCACGGAGTACCCGACCGCGATCAAGCCGTTCTACATCATGGCGAAGTCCGACGAGCCGGACGTCTCCTTCTCGTTCGACCTGGAGTACAAGGGGGACGAGATGGCCTCGGGCGGGCAGCGCGAGCACCGATACGAGGTCCTCCTGGCCCAAATGCGCGACAGGGGGCTCAGCCCCGAAAGCTTCGAGTTCTACCTCAAGGCGTTCCGGTACGGCATGCCGCCCCATGGCGGCTGGGGCTTCGGCATCGACCGGTTCGTCCAGAAGCTTCTGGACCTCCCGAACATCCGGGAAGCGATCCTGGTCCCGCGCGACCGCGTTCGCCTGGTGCCGTGAGAGGTCGAAGCAAGGTTTAGTACCTCTCGAGGCCTTGCACCTGACAACCTGGTGGGGAGAATCGATGAAGGAGTTTCGAGTTTTCGTGGCGGACCATCCCGGGGAGCTGGCGCGCGTTACGGAAGCCCTGTCCGCGGCGGCGGTCAACATCCGCGCGATCGCG
>JAWOML010000038.1:0-12016 GCA_033852515.1 Thermoplasmata archaeon
TCCACGGCCAATGCGCGGGAGAACGCGGCCAGGGCCTCCTCGTAGCGGTGCAAGGTGAGGAGACAGCCGCCCTGATTCGTCGCCGCCGCCAGGAACGAAGGTTCCAGGGTGGCTGCCTTACCGTACGCCGCGACGGCCTCCTCGTACCGCTTGAGAGCCTGGAGGCACGCGCCCTTGCCGTACCACGCCCGGCCGTGCTTGTCGTCCAGGGCCAGCGTGCGGTCGAAGGCGGTCACGGCTTGCTCGTAGCGCTTGGCTCCCTGCAGGGAGAGCCCCAGGAGTACCCAGCCCTTGGGATCCTTGGGAGCGTACCGCGTGGCGCGGTCCAGGGAGTCCGCCGCATCCGCGTACGCCTGGAGATGAAACTGGGCCCGGGCCTTCTCGTACCAGAGGATCGCGTCCGCGGGGTCTGCCTCCAGCGCGGCCTCGTAGGCCCGCACGGCCTCGTCGTAGCGCTCGAGGGCCAAGAGGAGGGAGGCTTTGTGGGTCCAGGCGCCCCCGTTCCGCGGGTCCAGCCGCAGGACGTTCTCGTACGCGGCGAGGGCGTCCGCCTTCTGGTCCAGGGCCGCGTGGGCCTCGCCCTTGACGAGCCACGTGACGGCGTCCTTGGGGTCGCGGCTCAGGATCGCGTCGCAGGTTCGAAGGAGGACCTTGGGAGCCTTGGCCCGACGGAGGGTGTCTCGCTGCCCGCGGAGCGCGTCCACGTCATCCGGAGCGAGGACGAGCGCTTGGTCGAACGCCGCGTGGGCGTCCTCGAGGCGGTTCAGGGAGAGGAAGGCGCGCCCCTTGTCCTTCAGGGCGCGCACGTTGTGCGGCTGCAGGGAGAGGATCGCGTCGCACGTACTCACGAGCTCGGACCACCGCTCCGCGCCGAGAAGCAGTTGGCGCTTCTGGTCGTAGCCGTCGTACGATTGGGGCTCCACGGCGAGGAACCCATCCAACGCCACGAGGGCCTCGTCCTTGCGGCCCGCCGCGAGGAGTGCCTCGGCTCGCGTGTACAATGCGCTCGCGTTCCGCGGATCCAGGGCGAGGACCCGCCCACACTCCTTGGCCACCTCGTCCCACTTAGCGAGGGCGCGGAGGGATTCCAGGCGTCCCCCGTGGAGCTCGAGGACCTTGGGGGTAAGGGCGATGGCGTGGTCGTATGCTGCAAGGGCATCGACCTGGCGCCCGAGCTTCCGGAGCAGGTCGGCGCGCGATTTCCAGGTCGCCGGATCGCCGTCGCGGATTCGAAGCGCCTCGTCGTAGGAGCGCAAGGCGTCGTCGGGCTTGCCGCTCGCCGCGAGCACGTCGCCCCGAGTGCGCCACGCGTCGGGGTCGCAGGCGTCCACCTGGAGGATTCGGTCCAGGCAGCGCAGGGCGCGGTCCGGCTGGTTCCGGGCCAGGTACACCTGGGCCTTTCCCTCGAGGGCCTCTTTGCGGTCTGCAGCGAGCCGGAGCGCGCGATCGTACGTATCGTTGGCTTCCTCAAGCTGCCCTAGGCGTCGGTGGGCGTCTCCCTTCCGGACCCACATGTCGACGTCGTTCGGGATCAGCGCGAGCAGACGCGCATAGCCGCCCACATCGTCGGGATCCAGGTTCACGGCCTGGACGTAAGCGCGGATGGCCTCCTGGGGCTGCTGAA
This sequence comes from Thermoplasmata archaeon, assembly GCA_033852515.1. Classification (GTDB taxonomy): domain Archaea; phylum Thermoplasmatota; class Thermoplasmata; order RBG-16-68-12; family RBG-16-68-12; genus RBG-16-68-12. Next base: position 1,625 of record JAWOML010000038.1, read on the forward strand.
GAGCCGCGTGCGCGTCGCCCTTCCGCTCCCACACGCCCTTGGACCGCGGAGAAATCCGGAGCGCGGCATCGTAGTAGGGAAGCGCGTCGCCGGCACGGCCCTGGGCCACGAGGACGTCTCCCTGGGACGCCAGGGCTCGGACGTTGGAACCGTCCAGGGTCAGGGCCTGCGCGGCGGCGGTCTGCGCGGGTTCCATCGCGCCGACGCGCAGGAACCCACCGCTCACCCGCGCATAGGCCTCGCACCAGTCATCCCCGCGACGCAGCACGGCGTCCCGAGAAGACTCCAGCACACTGAGGGCGCGCTCATACGCCGAAGCGGCGCGCCGCGTCGAACCGCGCTGCGCGAGCTCGTCGCCCGAATCCGTGAATCGCTTCGCCTTATCGAGGGCCCGCCCCTCGCGATCGAGGAGGCCAGGGAGGAGTGCCATCCCTATCATCCCATCCCGCGACGTCCCGAGACCGGGACGCGTCTGACAAATGGCCGACATGGGGCATGGCCTCTTTATATCTATCGTCAACCGGGCGCCCGCTCCCGTGCGATGGGCAAGCTACTTGGGGGAGCAGCCGGTACAGAGCCCGAGGTGCCCCGAATCGTGGACCTTCCTTCGGAGAAGCGGGCGGGCGCAGCAAGCTTCCTCGCCCTCCTGACCTCTGCCGCGATCCTCGCGACCGCGGTGCTCCCCGGGCCGGTGCAAGCGGCTGACGTCGGCGTGGGCGCAGGCATTTTCTATGTGGACGGGACGATGGCACAGAACGTGTCTCTGCCCCTTGGCGGGACGTACTACCTCAGCGTCGCGACGGACAGCGGAGCGGCGTTCGTCAACGCGACCCTGACCTACAACGGGACATTGATGGCGGAACAGAACGCCTCGTCCCGATCGTCCACGTTCGCCTCTCTGCCGGCGGGCAACTACTCCTTGGCGTTGGCGGGGCACGGCCGCGCGGCCCTCGGCTGGGACTTCACGAATGGCGCGGTCCAGGACTTCCCGGATAATGCGTCCCTGGTCGCCTTCTTGGCGCCGTCGGGCCCAAAGGTCGTGGTCTACGTGTCCCGCGGAAATGCGCAGACCCTCGCGCTGAGCGTCTACAGCGACAACCTGTTGGCCGTCGGGAACGCCACAGTCTCCTCGGACGGTCCCGTGACGTTTATCCTTCCCGCTTCCTCGTCGAGCGTCGCCTACCTAGTGGCACGAGTCACCGCGGGCGCGCCCAACGGAATCTACGGCCTCTCCTGGACGTCGGGACCGGTGAATTCGCCGCTGGACTTCACCACATGGCCGCTCTTCCTCGTTTGGATCGTCGTCCCCGTGGCAGTGACCTTGGTCGTCTTCGTCGTCCTCCAACGTCGCCGGATGCGGTAGGCGCTCGCGTGTCGTTTGTCAACGCGCCCGCGGGCGCGATGGGGCTAAATAGCCCCTCGCCCCTTCGGGCAGACAGTCGTCGGACAGGGATGGGACCCCATGGCACGAAAGCGACCCGTCGACCCGGTCAAGCTCCGCCGAGAGACCGCCGAGTGGCTCGAGCAGCACACCCTCACGGACGTCCGCGGCATCGCGAGGGATCTGGAGAATGCGGGCGAGGACGTGAGCGAGCTGGTCGACGCGATCAACGAGCTGGACGCCCTCGTGAACGAGAGCACGAACCGTCTGCGGCACGAAAACGCGAAGGCCGAAACCTGAGGCGCAGTGCGCGGGGCGGGAGTTGAACCCGCGTCGTAGGCTTGGAAGGCCTAAGTCCTACCGTTAGACTACCCGCGCGCAAGCGGCGCAAGCGAGCGGGTTCGTTTTAACCTTTCCGAGCCGCAGCTGCCCGGAGGCGGAACGGGAAAAATAATGGGGACCGGCGGGAGCGTCGAGGCGACCCGTCCCGCCGATCGAGATGGGATGGATGCGAGCCTTAGCCATCGTCGTCGGATGCGTCCATGGACAGGGAGCATCCGTACGACGCGTATACGTCCTGCCAGCTGGTGTCCTCGAAGGTCATCATGTCGACCACCACGGTCATGTTCGCCGCACTTGCCACGTTCCTCGGATGGCTCAGGTCGTATAAAGCGCGGGACCGAGGGGAGGTGGGTGAAAGTAACTCCCTGGAGGAGTGAAAGTACTCCGGCACGTCCCTGGCTCACGAGGGCCGGGTTACGACGAGGACCGCGCCGACGACCGCGGCGGTCGCCAGCATCGCTGCGTAGGCGGCCCATAGGCCGACCAACAGGAGCACCGCGAACCCCAGGAACGCGAACCCAGTGAGACCCAGAGCCATGGCTCGCCCGCGACGGGCGGCAATCGTCTCCCGCCGACGGTCCACCGCCTGCGGATGGTCGGGAGTCACAATGATGACGGGCATGCCGGGAACCGAGACGGGGTACACGCCGCCGTCCGCTGCGGTCTCCGTGATACCCACCCCGCCGATGAGCAAGGCGGTTAGGAAACCCGCCGCCGCGACGGCCGCCAGAATGCTGCCGACCGCGTCGTACAGCAGGGGACTGCTGAACCCGAGCCAAAAACCCGCCACACCCACGACCGCGAGCACTGTCACCAGTGCCGCGTCGAAGTACGCCAACAGGGTCCACGGGCTTCGTCCGATGCGCAGGGGATCACCTGGACCCGACAGGGTGGCCCTCGGGATATAGAACCACCGCGGGAGTGCCTCATCGAGCGCCGCTAACGAGCAGTCAGCCACTCGAAGGCCTGGTTCGCCACAAACGCCGCGGCGATGCCCATCGGGATCAAGGCGAGCCCGATCTCTCCCAGGACGGCAAGTCCCACCGCGGCGACAATGGATGCCCCGACAACCAGCGCGAGGCGAGGTGGCCGCACGGTCTCGACGAAGACCACGAGGACGCCGAGGATGAGCAGGAACACGGCGACGGCGTAGAGGCCTGCGGTGCCCAGGTCGGGCAGGAGGGCCATGCTCGGAGCGAGATGCGGCGGACGTTCCTTAAGGGTTCGCGAGGCCAGGCCCGCCCTCAGACGGGGCGGGGCGGGACGCGGCGCCCCCTTGCGGAGGCCATGAGGATCATGGCCAAAACCAGGATTGCAGCGCCTGCCATCGCGCCGAGCCAGAGCGCCATGCTCACGAGCGCACCCGCGACCAACAGGAGGAATCCGAAGATGGCGAGGAGGGTCGCGAAGTTGGCTCCCCGGGAGAGCTTCTCGCCGAGGTCGGCCAGGACCTCGGGGCTCGAGTCCGGGCGCAGCACGGGCGATATCCCTGCCGCGGGAGCCCCTGCCCCCCAAAGGATGACCCCACCGCCCGGGCCGAGGTACGTCCCTATCCGGGGAGCGTATAGGAAACCCCCGACAACCCAGGCAATCCCGACGAAGATCCAGCCTGCGGAGAGCACCTCTACGAGCACGGAGATCGACGCACCCAACGCGCCGGCAAGGAGGCTGGCGCAGGCCACCGCAAGGACCGACGCCGCGTATGCGGCGTAAAGAAAACGAATCGGTCGTCTTCCGCGGACCATGCCATCACTCGAGTCGGCAACGGGTCTGGGGGAGCTAAACCCTTTCCCGGGGGTTCCCACCGTCGCCGTCGGGAACCGATTCAGGGGCCCGCCGGTGGCGCCAGCACGTGGCGCACGTGGACCGCCTCGCCGCGATCGGAATCGATCATCTCGCGCGCATTCATCCGCGCGGTGCCCACAGCTCGCACCTCGTTCTCGTGACGCGCCACGACCTCGTCCCCGACCCGGATCTCGGGAGCCGCACTGGTCACGCCGACCGCGAAGAGGTTCCCCTTGGGGACAAAGTCCTCGATTTCGACACAGTACGCGTTCGCGGCAGACAGGAGCCGTCCGCCCTCGAGGGTCAGCGAGAGCATGCCGCGGTCCGTGTGCATGGCGACCTGGGTCCCATCCTTCCGGAGCTGGACGTTCGGGAAGCGCCCCTTGTATTCGGCGTCGTCCGTGAGCGCGCGGCCCGGGTCGCCAAACTGGAAGCGAGCGATGTTGGACATCTCCTCCGCGAACCGCCGGCCGCGGCCCACGGGCTTCAGGGAGGCGGTGACTTCGGTCAGGACCCGCGTGAGGTTGGCCAGGGACTCCTCGGACGTGGGCCGGCCCGTCGCGGTCAGGATGGCCTGAGGTGCCGCCGCCCGCACGATGGGGGCCTCGGCGCCCAAGTGGGCCACGATGGCCTCGTAGGGATTCGCGCTCAGGAACGCCCGGAGGTCCTCGGTGACCATGGCCGCCTCGTCGCGGCTCCAGTCCCCGGTCACCGGAATGTCATACGCCCGAGCAGGATAGAACCGCTCGAGCTCCCGGGGGATCAGGCCGAGAGGCGAGGTCACGATGACCTCGTGGACCGCCGACGGATTCGCGCAGGCCCGAATCGCCTCGCGGAACTTCCTGTGGCTCCGACTGGCGGAATAGGGCTTCCGGGAGGAGCAGGGGATAAGCAGGAGGACCTTGGGCGAGGGGGGTTTGGCGTACCGCTCGCGGACGCGCCGTCGGAAGCGGACCACCTCGGGCCGCGTGAGGGATTCGTGAGCATACGCGAGGATCTCCCCGCCCGCCACGGGCGTGTAGGCCTCGAGGAGGTCGGACTGCCGCAGGTCCAGGTGACGCAGGACCGCGGTGTTCCAGGGATCGTTCGCGAGCCTCCGCTCCGCAAGTTCCCGGAGACGACCGTGGAGAAGGTGGTTGCGGACCAAGAGCAACTCCCGATGGAGGGCGAGCTCGTTGTGGGCTCTCAGGTCGCCCCCTCCGGCGCACGCAGCGCACCCGCACGCGCTCCGGTCGGCCTCGGCCAGTGGAACGTTCCCGTCCGAGGTATGGAAAATCCCGCGAGCGCTGTCGAGCAGGACACGGCTCGAGTCGGTGATATCGATGCCCGCGTAGACGAGGATCGCGAGGTTGGCCGGCGCCGCGAGGCCCGTCACGCCAAGGGGCCGAGCGGGGCCCAACGCTTCGCGCACGCGGGCCACGGAAGCCACGAAGTCTCGGGGGTCTCGCGCAAATTCCGCGCCGTTCGCGAGGAACGCGGCCTCGGTCTCCGTTGCCGCCGGGACGTCCTGGTCTGATGCGAGGAGGGCAAGCGGGCCGGCCCCCGCGGACAGAGGGACCTCGAGGTCGGCGACGGACCGCGGCAGTCCCTTCGTCGGCGGAAGATCCCCGGCCGTTGCGGTGGGTCGTGGCGCAAAGAAGCTCCCGCTCACCCGGAGCTGGAGCCGAGGATCCTCCGTGGGTTCCGCGACCAGGAGCGCCTCTGCAAAGGCCGGCGCGGAGACCCGGGGCCGGTCCACGAACAGGACCGTGGGCGTGCGGACGTCGCGGCCCTGGAAGGTCCATCGACCCAGGCGGCCGAGCCCCCCGCGGTCGCCAATCTCGAACATGGAGGGGCGCCGATGGGAGCCCGCGGTATAAAGGCTCTGCCTCACTCGAGGGCGACCGTGTTCCGCTCGATCAGGGCGAGCTCCTTGGGCTCAAACGCTCGGTCGTCCACGCTCAGGATCAGGATCGCGCGCTTCATCGCGACCTGCTCGTTCACGTATTCCAGGAAGTGGAGGATTCGCGCAAAATCATTGTTGATCATGAGGTACTCGAGGCCGTCCAGCAGGATCACGGCCCGCGGCGCGTCCGAGACGAAGTTCTGGATCAGGTTGGTCAGGCTGTTCAGGTTGTGCGGGTCGACGTAGTCCTTGCCCAAGGTGGTCGACAGCCAGACCACGCGAATCTCCTTGCCGGCGTGGGCGCGGAGGACGTGGTTCGGGTGCTGTCGGGTGACGATCAGCGGTCGGAAGCCCGCCTCGATGGAACGCTGGAAGTACGAGAGGGCGCGGTCGGGCTTCTTCTCCTTTGTGAGGTAGGTCCGGCCCTCCTCGAGCTCCTTTTGCCTCCCGAAGAGGAGGGACTTGAGAAGGTCGTCCTCCTCGCGGGCGAAGAGGATCGGCCACAGGCCTCGGGGCATGCCGGTCGGCTTCGCATCCCGGGGTCCGCTCTTATACGTACCGGGGTCCGTATCGGGGGTGAAACTCACCGTCCCAGGAGGCCACGGCGCGGGTACTCGGGGGTCCCCCGACGGAAGCTTTATTCCCGGGGCACCGCTTGCGCGCCCGGATGGCGGGGTCCGTCGTCGGGGTCATCGGAGGGTCGGGACTCCGTGGGCTGTCCCGGCTCGGGTCGGGCGAACCGAAGACCGCAGACACACCGTACGGCCGCGCGAGCGATTCCCCCGTCGTCGCGCGCCGCGGCGACGGCACCGTCGTGTATCTGTCCCGCCATGGCGCGGACCATCGGATCCCTCCGCACCGGTTGAACCATCGCGCGAACTTGTGGGCCCTCAAGGAGCTCGGAGCGACCGCCATCCTGGCGACGGCGTCCACCGGCTCCCTAAAGAAGGCCATCCGGCCCGGATCCTTCGTCGTGCCCGACGATTTCGTGTCATTCTGGTCCATCCCCACGTTCCACGATGACGACGTGGTCCACGCGACACCCGGGCTGGACTCGCATCTCCGTGACATCCTGGTCACGGCCGCGAAAACCGCGGGCGCTTCGGTCCGGACGCGGGGCGTCTACGTGCAGACCTCGGGCCCGCGGCTCGAGACGCCCGCGGAGATCCGGCACTTCGCGACCCTGGGCGACGTGGTGGGCATGACCATGGCCTCGGAGGCCACCCTGGCGGGCGAGCTCGGCCTGCCGTACGCCGCGGTCTGCTCCGTGGACAACTTCTGCAACGGGATCGTGGAACGGCCCCTCACGTTCGACCAGATCCGGGCCACGCAGGCCCAGAACGAGGACGCGCTCGGAAAAATCGTCGAGGACGCCCTGGGGCGGATCCCTTGAGCCTCCTGATCCGCGACGTGGAGCTCGACGGGGCGATCACCCAGATCTACATCGAGGAGAACCGGATTGTGGAGCTCGGCAAGAGGCGCGAAGCCGATGTGGTCGTCGAGGGCAAGGGGAAGATCGCTTTGCCCGGGCTGGTCAATCTGCACACGCACTCCCCCATGGTCCTCCTCCGCGGCTTCGGGGACGACGTCGTCCTCCAGCAGTGGCTCGAGACGAAGATCTGGCCCCAGGAGGCCAAATTGAAGCCCGAGGATATCTACTGGGGCGCGAAGCTCGCGTGCCTCGAGATGATCAAGACGGGAACGACGACGTTCCTGGACATGTACTTCCACATGGACCAGGTGGCCAAGGCGGTCAAGGAGATGGGGCTCCGCGCGTTCCTCGCTGAGGGCGTGATCGACCTTGGGATCCCGAGCCGTGCGGAGGAGCAGTTCGAGGCCGCCGAGGAGGCGAACCGCAAGATCGAAGCCCTTCGCTCGTCGCGGATCACCCCGGTCCTCGGTCCGCACGCGATCTACACAGTCTCCGAGCCGTCCCTCCTCCGCTTCCGGGAGATGGCGGACAAGAAGGGGTACCGGATCCACATCCACCTGAGCGAAACGAAGCGCGAGGTGGACGACTGCGTGGCCCAGCACGGAGCTCGGCCCGCGGCGTACCTCGACAAGCTCGGATTCCTCTCCAAGGAGGTCATCGCGGCCCACGGATGCTGGCTTGATCCCGCGGAGATCGAGATCCTCGCGCGGACGGGGACCAAGCTGGCCCACTGCCCGACGTCCAACATGAAGCTCGCCACGGGCCAGGCCATGCCCTATGCGGCGCTCAAAGAGGCGGGCGTGGTCATGGGCCTCGGCACGGACGGCGCGGCGAGCAACAACAACCTGGACCTGTTCGAGGCCATGAAGATCGCGACCCTCCTCCAGAAGTTCTCTCACCGCGATCCCACGGTCCTTCCATCGTCCGAGGCGTTCCAGATGGCCACCCTGGGCGGCGCGCAGGCCCTGGGCATCGACGCAGGCCTCCTGCAGCCCGAGCGCCTAGCCGATCTGATCCTCGTGGACCCGCGCCGCCCCGAGCTGACGCCCCGCCACGACGACCTGAGCAACTGGGTCTATTCCGCCCACGGCAACGCGGTGGATACGGTCGTCTGCGACGGGCAGGTCGTCATGAAGGGACGCCGCGTGAAGGGCGAGGCGGAAATCCTCGAGAAGGCCGCCCAGACGGCCCGCGACCTGATCGTCCGGGAGTGAGCCCATGCCCCTGACCCAGCTCCGCGCGAGCCTGGCCGAGTGCCCCGTGGTGAAGTTCGGGGACTACAACTACTTCGTCCACCCGATCACGGACGGCATTCCCCTGGGCCGTCCCGAGGTGCTCGACGAGGTCCTTGGCGAACTCGCGGCGCGAGGGGAGTGGGCGCGGTGCGACAAGATCGTGACCGCGGAGTCCATGGGCTTCCCGCTCGCTTCCGGACTCTCCCTCCGTGTGCACAAGCCCTACGTGTTCATCCGTAAGCGCCAGTACGGCCTTCCCGGCGAGGTCTCCCTGAAGCAGACCACGGGGTACTCGAAGACGGACATGTTCATCAACAACATCCACCGCGGGGATCAAGTGGTCTTCGTGGACGACGTGATCTCTACGGGTGGAACGCTCTACGCAATCGTGCGCGCGCTCCGCCAGCTCGGGGCCGAAGTGGCCGAGGCTCTCATCGTCTTCGAGAAGACCCACGAGAAGGAGCGGATGCAGAGGGAGCTCGCCCTCACGATCAAAACCCTGCTCGCCGTGGACGTCGTGAACGGCAAGCTCGTGGAGCGGGCCTAGGGCGCCTCGCTCGGGGCGGGGGGCACTCGGCGCCGCTCCTGATTGGCCGCCCGCAGGGCCTGCCGGAACAAGGGCGCGGGCACCACACTGACCACGACGATCACGAGGACGATCACACTGAAAAGACCGTCCGCGATGATCCCGGAGGTGAGGGCCGTGAGGGCCACGATGAGCCCCACTTCGCCCCGTGGCGTCATCCCCCAGCCCACCGCCAAGGACTCGACCGCGGTCATCTTCTGGGCCCACGCGGCCAGCGCGCAACCCGCCATCTTCGTGACCATGGCCACGACGAGCAGGACCACGGTGAACAGGAAGATGGCGGGAGTGGACCACACCGCCCAGATGTTCACCGCGAGACCCAGGGAGATGAAGAAGATGGGCGTGAAGATTGCCTCGAGGAACCGCGCACCCTCCGCGAACTCCTCCTTCAGCGGGGCCGGGGCGAACATGGTCCCGGCCAGGAACGCCCCGATGATCGCGGACAAGCCGATGGACTCCGCGATGAGCGAGTAGAAGAATGCGATGGCGAGGGCGATGATGAAACCGCCGTGACGGATCCCGAGCTTCAGTCCTGCGACCTGGAGGCGGACCACGATGGGGCTGAACAGGTAGACGCCCACGAGGATGCCGACGACGATGAAAGCGATCGCCTTGCCCGCGACGAGCACCACGCCGAAGGCGTCGATCCCTCCGTGCGCGACCCCGACCACCATAGACAAGACCAGGAGCCCCAGGATGTCGTCCACCACCGCGGCTCCGATGATTGTGCGGCCAATCTCGTCCTTCATCAGCCCCAGCTCGAGGAGGACCACTGCCGCGATGGCCGTGCTCGTGGCCGTGAGCGTTGCGCCCACGAACAGGGCCATGAGGAACGGGGTGCCGTTGGCGCCCACGGTGGTGAGCCCGACGGGCGCCAAGAACCATGCCGTGAGGAACCCGAACGCGAAGGGGAACAGGACGCCGCCTAACGCAACCAGGAAGTTCCTCCGGGTGTAGAGTTCCCGGAAGTCGCTCTCCAGGCCGATCAGAAACAGGAGGAAGATCGCACCGAGGGCCGCGAAGGTCTGGATGAAGATCGGGTCGAACTGGAAAAGACCCAGACTCCCGAGCAGGCTCTGGCCCAGGATCACCCCGAGGAAGATCTCGCCGACCAGGGTGGACTGGTGGAACCGCTTGCTAAACAGGTGGCTGACCGCGGCCAAGGTGAGCAGGATTGTCAGCTGCTCGTAGATCGCGGTAGGCCCGGCCGCCATGGGACAGGGAACGCCGCGAATGTATTAAACGACTCAGTGGGGAAACCGAACACAGACGAGCGCTAGGCAGACGGCGGGACGAGTCACGCGGATCGACGGGAGCGTTGCCGGCGGACCTCGTCCTCCGTGACGATCACGCTCAGATGGAAGACCTCGTTGTCCATCCGGTCGTATCGCACGCTCCGACCCTCGGAGAGGATCTTGTGGTACTGAATCCTCATGTTCCCCCGAGAGCCGATGCGAGCGCAAGAATATCAAGGCCCGAGGCACGGTTCTCGGATACGATACGTGATAACGTGCATTGCACGCGAAGGACCGCGGCAGCGCTCCGCGCGATGGGAAGGCAGAAAAAGGAAGGGATGGGATAAGAGGGAAAGGGAGGCTCACTGCCCGAGCAGGTCGAGCCCGTTCCAGTCGCCGCCGAAGTCCTTGACCTGGCCCGTGGCCAGCTGGAACCGAGCGCGGAGCTTCCCGTTCTCGAAGAAGATGTACGCGTTGCGCAGGCACGAGGTGTAGAGGTTCTTCCTCTTGC
>JAWOML010000039.1:0-4080 GCA_033852515.1 Thermoplasmata archaeon
GAGATACCGGCGGTGCCTCACTTAAAGGTAGAGGCGGCAATCCGAAGGCACCGCCCAATCCCGAAAGGGATAAGTGGATCTCGGGGTTCGGGAGGGACGACATGGCGCGCGAACACCACTGCCCCAACTGCGGACCCCAGGCCTGTAACGCCTCCACGAGCAAGATCCACACCTGCGGCGTGTGCGCGGCGATCTGGGAGGAAGATCTGTCGGCTCCGGTCCCAGCTCAGGCACCCGCGCCCCCGCGCCCCGTCCCGGTCGCCCCGGCGGCCCCGCCCGCCTCCGCACCGAAGCCCGCAACGCCGGCTCCGGCGGTAGCGCCAGCCGTGCCAGCGACTTCGGCCGCTCCGGCGGCACCGAAGCCCACGCCTACCCCGCCTCCCGTGGCAGCGCCCAAACCGCCTCCGCCTCCGGCGCCGACGACGCCCCCGGCGGCACCTCCGGCGCCTCCCGTCCCCGCGGGCGGGAAGACGCTGACCCAGCTGCTCCAGGCCGCCAAGGTCAAACGCTGTCCGCAGTGCAGCTCGGATAGTCTTGCCGCGCCCTCCGACTTCGTCGAGGCCCAGGGCCGTGTCGCCTTCGTGGATTCGCAGACCTACCGGGGTCACTGGTGGTACGCAGACTCGGGCGAGCCATACGTGCCGCCGAGCCCGGCCCCCGCGGCCGCGCCACCCCCGGCCGCGAAACCCCTTTCGGTCCCCCGACCGTCATCCTAAGGCTCTCGCGGCGCATCCCCGCTCTGTCATGGTGAACCCCGAGGACGGGATCCGGGCCAGCATCGCCGAGGTGAGGCGGGAGATCTCCTGCCGCGTCTGCGGCGGCGACATCAAGCGCTGCCGGCTCGCGGTCTGTCCCTACCTGGGCGGGGTGCGCCAGTGGTTCACGGACCGCACGGACCTGCGGTCCACGGACCTGTTCGGTGCCTCGCCCCCGAGCACCTTCGTGGGGTCCTGGGGCTACCCGCGGGTCCTTGTGGGGCCCTTGGTCCCGCCCTTGACGGACCAAGACACCTCGATCCTAGACGCGTCGGAGACGTGGCTGCGGTACGACCTCGCGGAGATCCTCCGCTTCCGTCTCTCCCTCGTCCGAGGGAAGGCCCCGCGGCGCGTTCTGGCCGCTGGGGAGCCCGACGGCATCCTGTCCGTGGTCCAGGAGGGCGCCATGGCGTCGAAGCCCGTGGACACGGAGATGTGGCTCGAGAAGACGCCGGCCCTCGAAAGCCCGTTCTCGGGGCGCGCGCCGCCCAGCGGCCCCAGCGCGGACATCCGAAAGGTGGAGCTCGCATCGAACCCCTCCGTCCCCCGCCGCGTGGACGACCTGGTCTCCGACACGGACGTGCGGGCGGGCGAGGCCATCGCGGACCTGTACGAACATGGCGTGAGCCAGAGCCACATCACCCGGATCCTCTCCGTGGGCCTCCTGGGCGCCCACGAGCGACGGCGCCTCGTGCCCACGGAGTGGTCCATCACCGCGGTGGACGACATCCTCGGCAAGCGGCTCCTGCAGCAGGTCCGGGACTCGCCGTGGGTCCCGGACTACGAGGTGTACAGCGCGACGGGCCTGGCGAACACGGTGACCATCCTCCTATTCCCGCAGGCGTTCATGTTCGAGGGCATGGAGGCGTGGAACCTGTCGTCCAACCCGACCCCGATCCACGACCACGAGTTCACGAAGGGGCGGAAGACGTACCCCGACGAGATCGGCGGCGCGTATCATGCGACGAAGAACCCCGTGCTGGAGCACCTCGCGGCCCGCCACCGACAAGCGGGCGCCATTGTGTTCATGGAAGTGTACGATGAGTGGATCCCCCTGGGCGTGTTCCGATACCGCGAGCTCGCTCGGGCCGCCCTAGCGAAGCCCGCAGCGAGATTCCGCACCCTGGACGAGGCGGAGGCCGAGGTGGGCCGGCGCATGAAGCTGCCCCTCGCGAACTGGTGGCGCGCGAGCGTGCTCCGCGCGTACCTGCATGGCCAGCGCAGAATCACCTCGTATTGAGGAGACCGTGCGAGCAGCGCACCCGCCCGGGAGAAGTTACCCTCAGGTAAGGGTAACTCGCGAACGCCCTCCGAGGCTCACCGCGGTCTCCCGTGCGGCCTCAACGCCGACCCAAGCGCTCGACGTGGCGATACCAGGCCCGGAGCCGGGAGTACACCCGCGGCCATGGGATTCCCGCGTACTCGCCCGCGTGGAAGTCGCCGAACATCGCGAAGTCGAACCCCGTTGGCTGGGCCCCGAGGAGGTACTCGTGCTCGCGCAGACCCCGCTCGAGCTCCCCTAGGGACGTGGCAAGGACCTCCCACTGGGGCTTCGGGTCTCTGCGGATCGCCTCGAAGGGACCGTACGCCCGTTCCCATGTCTCCGTGAAGTTCCACTGCTCCACGGGGTCGGTGAACTTGGGCGCCAAGAACGGGGCGACGAGCGCCCAGTACCGGTCCTCGAACCAGTCGTACTCCCAGGCCTCGAGGATCTTGGAGGCCGTCCGCAGACCGTCCGGGTAGACCGTCGGAGTGGGGTACACCTTCTCCAAGTAGTCCACGGCCTCCGTCCAGGGGACGCCCACGTTGCCATCGCGAAGAAAGGGCACGTAGTCCTGGCCCGTCTCCTTCAGCAGTCGAACCTTGTCGTGGTACGGCACCGGGATCGTGCGGTAGGTGATTCCCTTGTACTCCATGAGCTTCCGGACCTTGCCGCAGTAGGGGCTGTACGCCTCGTCGTAGAGGACGATCAACGATTCACCGTCGCGCGCGGGAGCGCTCCCGGGGTATTCGCACTTTGCGGGCCGCCGAATCCGCCCGACCGAGAGGTTAAGCCCGGGGACGCCCTGGCTACCGCGTGGACGCCCTCCGGTGCGTGATCCTCAGTGGCGCCAAGGCCACGTCGGGAGGCGCGTATATGCTGACCCCCATTGAGGCACGCCGAATTCGCACAGTCCATGCTACGGCGTCGCATTATATGCTGTATATGCTTCCTATGGCCAACCTAAAGATAGCGCGGCCTCCGAGATGGAACCGTCCCGGGAGGCGAAACGGCCGTGGATCCAATCCTCGCATTCGTCACGCAACCCGTGATGATCCTCGTGATCGCCGTTGCGGTCTTCGTAGGACGGGTGATCTTCTTGGCTAAGCGGCTACGCTCGGCGTCACGGACGCCCCTCCTGGCGGACACGCGCGCGTTGGAAGAGGCGCAGAGAGCCCTGGACTCCCACCACGAGTCCCTGCAGATCGCGCGGGACACCGTGACCCAGAACCTGGGCGGAGCCCGAGATACGCTGCGGGACTACCGGGCGCCCCTCACGACGTCCATCGAGACGCGGAAGCGGGACATCTCGGCCAGCATGAAGATCCGGGACGTGCAGAAGAAGGAGTTCGAAGAGCTCCGGGGACAGAAGCCGTTCCGGGACGCGAAAAAGCTGGTCCGCACCTCCCTCCCACGCAAGACCCACCGCGCCCCAAAAGATATCTAGGGACCCGCGGATTGCCTTCCATCGGCACGAGGGGAGCGACGCGTCCAGCGACCAGGCTGTGAGCGAGGTCCGAGACCGCCTCGACGAACTGCGTTCGTTCATCTGGTGGACCGCCCCGTTGTACGTCGTCTTCGTCGGCGCGGGGCTCTACGAGACCCATTTCACGCTCACCCTCGCCCTGGCGGTCCTCTTCGCGGTGCTCGCCGCATTCGGTCTTTTGGACAGCCTGATCCTGGGCAGCCTGCAGGCGATTCGCTCGGACCTCGCGTCCATACCCGAGGACCTGGCGCCCACCCGGGCTCGGCTGGACCGATTGTCCCGGACCGTCCTCGTGGGCGGCGCCGCGCTCGGGGCCGCAGGGGTGTCCGCGGTCGTCATGCTGGCACTCGCGTGAGCGAATGCACGGTCCTCGCGTACCTACCGGAGTATGGAGCGGCGCAGAAGAAAACGGCCCGAATCCTGTCGTCCCACCCTGACGGGAAACTTTAATAGAACCCTCCCGTACGCAGCGACGCTCCCAGGGTACGGGAGTGTCGTGATCGTGTGGACCTCGTGTGGCTCGTGATTCCCGCGGCCGTGGGCCTCTTCGTCCTGCGGAGCGTGCTGATCGCCCGCAA
>JAWOML010000040.1:0-25743 GCA_033852515.1 Thermoplasmata archaeon
TGATCGCCTCGAAGAGCTTGGCCTCCTTGTAGGGCAGGACGACCACGTCCTTGATCCGCTCGATCATCTCCGACAATCCGCCGATCTGGGTGTAGGCCACGTTGGGCTTTTCCCCCAACAGCAGGGACTTCACCTCGAGGTTCGGGAGGACGTCAAGGACCTCCATGGTGGGCGGGAGCACGCTGACCTGGAACCCAGGCTTCAGCTTCTTGTACGTCCCCTTGTCGCAGGCGACGAGGCGCTTCTCCATGTCCCCTTCGACGGAGATGACGAGTTTGCCGTCGATCATGTCGACGACCTTGGCGATCACGCCTTCGTTCCGCACGCCGCTTCCCTCGACGATGGCGTAGGTCTGCGGGTGCACCCAGACGTACTGGCCGATCGCGAGCTGGGCCTTGTCGACGAGCCCCGTGGAGACCTTCAGGAGCTCCGTGGCGCGGGCCACGACGACCTGGTTGCCGTCCATGTCGGGGCCCTCCTTGCGCACGACGTAGGCGTAGAGGAGCGGGGGCTGCTTGATCTTGTTGAACTTGTCCTCGTACGCCTTGAGGCGGTATTCGCGCTCCTCGATCTCGTAGCGAAAGGAGTGGAGGTCCCGTTCGTACTGCCGCCGCAGGCGGTCCATCTTCTCCTCGAACTCGTCCCGCACATCCTCCGCCGACTTGGACACCTTCTCGTCGACCTCGTCATTGGTCATTCGTTTATCACCACGGGTGCAGGCCCGCGAGCGGTTGCTGGGCGCGGCATCGTCTCTCCTTCCCGC
Source organism: Thermoplasmata archaeon (assembly GCA_033852515.1). Lineage (GTDB taxonomy): Archaea > Thermoplasmatota > Thermoplasmata > RBG-16-68-12 > RBG-16-68-12 > RBG-16-68-12. Next base: position 764 of record JAWOML010000040.1, read on the forward strand.
GTGAGGCTATGGAGGAAGAGCGTGCGTTGCCCCATCCCTTGCTACAAATTCGCGTGTGACATTAAAGCTTTTGTCCCGCACATGGTACAAGTGACGAACGCCTGACTTCTATGGGAAAAAGACCGTTCTCGCACGGTGGATTGACCAATTCTCTCCGGGATGTCATGCGATTTTGTTTAGGTCCGACGAAATCGCAAACGTGCGCGAACCGACGCGAGTACGGCGCGATTCGACTGTCCCGCGGACGCGCTCACGCGACCCCGTGCAGCGGGAACACGGTCCGGCGGAGTTCCTCGACCGTCCGCTTGGCCGCACGCGGCACGTGGGCTTCCTCCTCCGCGTGGGAGTGGTCCCGCAGGGACTTGTCCCCCGGGACGGAGCCAGCGAGGTGATTGCACTCCTTGAGCCATTCCACCGGAAGCGCGTCCTCTAGCTCGTGGCTCGCTAGGGTCGAGAAGAGGACCGTCCACACGCGTGGCACCGCAGTGACCTCGTAGCCGCCGCCACCCGTTGCGACCCAGCGGCCGCCGCAGAGCTCCTTGGACAAGCCGTCCAGCAGCATGCCCACCGCCTCGTAGGTCTCCGTGGTCAGCATGAGGTGCGTGAGCGGATCCAGGGAATGCCCGTCCGCCCCAAGCTGGCTGAGTATGAGGTCGGGCTTGAACGCCCGCGCGAGCGGGGGCACGATCTCCTGGAACGCGTACAAGTAGGACACGTCGCGGGTGTAGGGAGGCAGGGGGACGTTCACGGTGAAGCCGCGTCCGGCTCCCGTGCCGACCTCGTCCGTGAACCCCGTGCCCGGGAACAGGTAGTGCCCGTCCTCGTGGAGGGAGATCTTGAGGACGCGCGGGTCATCGTAGAAGATCGTCTGGACGCCGTCCGCGTGGTGCGCGTCCACGTCCACATAGAGGATCCGCCTCAGCTTGTGATCGTCGAGGAGGCTCCGAAGTCCCACGGCAAGGTCGTTGAAGAGGCAGAAGCCCGAGGCCTTGTCGGGCATCGCGTGGTGGAAGCCGCCTCCCAAGGTCATGGCCCGCGTCCGTTTCCCGGAGGCGACCTCCTCGCACGCCCGCAGGGTGCCGCCCACGTGGAGGAGTGCGGCCTCGTACATCCCGCCGAACACGGGGTTGTCCGCGGTGCCCAGGCCGTGCTCGTAGGAGACGCCGTGGGGGTGGACGCTCAGATCCTTCACCACGGACACGTAGTCCGCGGCATGCACACGGCGAATGGCGTCCTCGGCCGCCGGCGCCGGGACGAGCTCCTCAGCCTCGTGGAGCAGGCCGTAGGCCGCGATCAGGTCCCGCGCCAGGCGGACCCGAACTTGGCGGAGCGCGTGGTCCTCGCCGAAGTCGTACCGCAGGAAGTCCTCGTGGTAGACGAGACCGACGCCCACGGTTCCTGGAACGGCCTGAGCCCACTTAAGCGTGTGCGACCAGGAGCCGCGGACCTCCTTCTCCCGGAGACGAGGCGACTATAATCATTCTTCGGAGTAGATTAAAATCGCGTCAGAGGAGCCATCCACCCGTCACGCCCAGCACGTCGCCGGTCACGAACTCCGCGTCCTCGGAGGCCAGGAACCGCACGGCCGCCGCCAGGTCGGCCCCCGTCCCGGGCCGGCGCACCGCGGTGTCCAGATCCACGCGGCGACGGGCCCGCGCGAGGGAGAGCTCGGGCGCCTTGATCACGCCGGGCGATACCACGTTGACCGTGATGCCGTACCGGCCCACCTCACGGGCCAGGGATTTGGAGAACGCCACGATGCCGGCCTTGGCCGCGTAGAAGGAGGCCATCCGCGCGGTGCCGTGCGCGCGGTAGGCTCCCGCGGCGCCCAGGTTGATGATCCGGCCCCACCCTTGCCGTCGCATCCAGGGGATGGCGGCTTGGGAGCAGAGGAAGGTTGCGGTGAGGTTCGAGTCGATCACCTCGCGCCACTCCGGAAGGCCCAGGGACTCCACGGGCTTCACGATCCATTCGCCCACGTTGTTCACCAGGATGTCCAGTCGGCCCAGGCGGCGTACCGCCGTGCCGACGGCCCGGCGGCAGTCTACGGGTCGTGTGAGGTCGGCCCGGATCGCGTAGGAGCGGCGGCCCAGCTTCCGCAGGGACTCGACCACGGACTGGGCCTCACGTGCGCGGACGCGATACGTCAGAGCGACGTCCGCGCCATCCTCGGCGAGCGCCCGCGCGAGGACCTTGCCGATCCGGCGGGATCCGCCCGTCACGAGGGCGGCTCTGCCGGCGAGGGGGCCGGATTCCATGCCAAGCGGCGCCAACGCGAGGACGGGGTAAAACGTTTCCCAGCGCCTCCTTGGGGGGCCGGGTTTGCGCTCGCGAGGGGAAACCACGAAAAATATGGGGTCCGCCCGCGGGAAGCGGGCGGATTTGGAGGAGGGGTAAGCGGGTTCAGGAAGGCGGCGCGGGCCGGTTCACGGTCTGCACCGGCTTGGGCCGGAGCAGGCGGACCGTCGAGGGGAGGGTCAGGTAGTACATTCGTTTCACCTCCGGAGGATCGGCTGGAGATCGCCCTCAGCGCTTCAGGGCGGCGTACACGATGGCGCCGCTGCCCCAGACGGGGGACTCGTTCGCGCGGAGGATTTCCTTGGAGTTCGAGGTCTTGAAGAGCTTCATGTCGTCACCTTGTGACATCGTTTCGATGTTATCGAATCGTACTATGTAGGGGGTATTATTTAAATATGTCGACCCCGTTTACACGCTTTGATATTATCGAATAAGGTGTAGCGATGCCCGAGACCGAGCCGCACCTCGTGGATTCGCGCCCTGTGACCGTTAGCGTAGACCAGCTCAAGGTCCTCAGCGAACCCTCCCGCCTCCGGATGCTCACCCTCCTCATGGAGCGGGACATGAGCATCAGCGGAATCGCGAAGGTCCTCGACCTCTCGCCCGCGACGGTCCACCATCACATCAACCAGCTCCTGGCCGCGCGGCTCATTGAGCCCACGAAGAGCGAGGTCCGCGGGAACCTCGTAGAGAAGTACTACCGCATCCCGGGCACGTCCCTCGACTCCAGCGCGATCTGGGACCAGCTGAGCCCCGAGGACAAGGTGAACTACCGCCTCGCGGTCCTCGGCATGCTGAAGGGGCTCGTGAACGAGGGAATCAAGCGCATCCAGGCCAAGGGCACGGTGGACTTCGAGGTCGGCCGGTTGTACTTCTACCACATCCCCTGGCGGCGGGACACGGTCCAGCAGGTCATGGAGATCTTCGAGGAAGCCAAGCGGAAGCTCGAGCGACTCGAGGCGAAGGCCCGCGCCGCAGGGGAGCCGGGGGACGAGATCATGGCCCTGCTGACCACGTTGCCCGTCTGACACGGGTCCCCGTTCAGGCGGCGTACTCGCCGCGGATGAGCTTCTTGAGATACGGGCCTAGGGCCTTGGCGATGTCCATGTCCCCGTCCCACTCCTCGAGACGGTCCCAGTTGTGGGTCTCCATGTCCTCGACGCACTTCTGAATCTGGGCCGTCATGGACTCGATGTCACCGCCCGTCAGGGTGGCCGCCACGATGAGCCACTTGCCGCGGCCAATCAGGATGTGCATCTGGCCCACGGTCATCTCGTTGAGCTCCTCACCTTCCTCGCCGCGGAAGGAGTCCTTGACAAACTGCTGGACCGCGGTCAGCATGCCGCTGAGGATGTCCGTGTCGATGTCGGGCCGAAGCCGGCGGGTCTCATGCTTGATCAAAACCCCGTCCTTCCGATAGAGCAGAAAGACGTCGTCGATCGCGGCCTCGGGCTTGGACGCCGCGGGCGCGGGGGCAGGCTTCGGGGCCTCGGTCACGTCCTCCAGCGCCGCGGCGCTGCGACGGCGGACAAGGAAGAAGGCGAGGGCCGCGAGCCCTGCCGCGACGATCACGAGAATGGGCCAGAGGTCCCCCAAGGAGAGTCCGGGAGCGGGAGGCGGCGCAGGAGTGGCGAACGAGAAGACATCCGCTTGGGCCACCGCGTTCCCGGCGACGTCGCGGGCCCCCGTCCCCAGGGTCACGGAGTACGTGGTGCCCGCGGTGAACGGTTGGGACGGTTGGAAGATCAGCGTCGTGGACCCGTTGGTCCAGGTGAACGTGCCGATGAGCGCGGGGGTCAAGGAGAATGCGACTTCGACCGAGGATTCGTTCATGGGTTCGCTGAAGGAGAGCACGATGAATCCCGGCGTCACGTTCAGCGTGCCCGTGGGCGTGGACGACACCACGCGCGGGGCGAATGAGTCGACCAGGGTCCACGTGTCATTCCCCGTCTTGGATTCCAGATTACCCGCGAAATCCGCGGCAAGGACCCGGAAGGCCACCGGACCCTGGCCCGTGGCTGTGAAGGTGGCGGAGGTGGCGGTCGTGGCCGGCTGCCAGTCGAGCCATCCGAGCCCCGTATTGACCTGGACGGTGAACGAGGCGACGTCCGTGACGCCGGCATCCGCGGCCCACGAGACGGCGAAGGAGAGCGAGGTCTCATACCGCGGCAGGAGGCGCACGTGGGCCGTGGGGCTGACGGTGTCCACGATGGTCCAGCTCGTGTTCGCCGCCGGAGGCGTCACCTGGGCATTGCCATCCCGGTCGATCGCCGTCGTCGCGAACTGGTACGTCCCGTCCGAGGAAGCCGTGAAGGGGAAGATCCCTCCGCCGAAGGCGGAGACCGCCTGGGTGATGTTCTGGACCCAGCCCGTTCCGTTCTGGTTGTACCACAGGGACACGCTCGCGACGCCCACGCCATTGCCATCGGAGTACGTGAACGGAACGGAGAAGGAGCGCGTCGTCTCCCATGTGGGCAGGCCGCCCGTGGCCGACGTCGGCGCCGAGGCGTCGATCATCGTGAAGTACTGGGTCTGGCTTGCGGTCATGTTGACCGTCCGCGGGTTCGCCGCAAACGAGGACCCGGCGAGACTGACTGAAGCGACCGTCGTGTTCCACGTGGGGATTGGGCGGTTGACGTACACCCGGTTCGTTACGGGGATCCATTGGGCCCAGCCGGTCGGGCTGACGCTGTTGTAGACGGTCGCGGCATTGTCCGTGACGTCGACCGTGACACCCGGAAGGGCCGTCGTGTTGTTGGGCCAGAACGCCTTGACCGCCAGGAAGTTGCGGACGGTCAGGTTCCCCGCACTCTCCACGGCCACCCGGTCTACGGCGAACGGCGTGTTCAGCGTAGTTGCTTCCGTGTAGTTGTCGACGTATAGGGTGAAGTTGCCAATCCCTGCGACAGTGGCGTTGGTCAGCCAAGCGTGGGTGGTGACCGTCGAGTTGCCTGCGAAGTAGTACCCGACTCCGTAGTTGGCCGGCGGAGCCTTCCCGGTGCCCGGGGTGCCGGCTGTGACCGACCCGATGCTGTCCTGAACGGATGTGCCCATCGGGACCAGGAGGAACGAGACGCCCGCGGCGTCGCCTCCCCGGCTGGCCTGGTTCGTTGGAACGAAGTAGATGCCTCCCGCTCCACCCCGCAGCGCTGCAATCGTGTTGGAGGCCAGCGTAGCGTTCACGTGCAGCGCGGAGATCGCCGAGGCCGACCCTCCATCCCCGCTGAGCGATCCACCGATGCCACCGTCGCCCCCCGTCACGGAGGACAACCGGTTGAAACTCATGGATGTGTCGTTGTAGGGTTCGCCATCGCCGAGGGCGAGGAGGGCCGTGGCATTGCCACCGTCACCGCCGTTCACGAGCCCGTTGCCGCCCGTCCCTCCGAGAAGCGTGATGACCGTGTTCGCGTGGAGCACGCCGAGACCTTCCGCGAGCGCGATGAGTCCCGTGGCATCACCCCCCGCGCCGCCGACGCCGCCCGCGGACGAAAGCCCGCCGGCTGTCGAGTTGCCGCCGCGGCCGCCGCGGAGGTTCTGGATCGTGTTGGAGCTGAGGTCGGGGCTCGATCCCTTCAGGGAGAAGATGCCGTAGGCGTTTCCGCCGGAGCCGCCCGTCCCGGTGGAGAACGTATTGCCGCTCGGCTGTCCGCCGTCGCCCCCGGAGCCCGCGGTCACATTGGTTACTGAATTGCCCACGTAGCCCGCCGAGGTGGATGCAGAGAAGATTTCGATCCCAATCCCGTCTCCACCGGGGCCGCCGGGTCCTCCCCGGCCGGCGCTGGAAGGCCCACCGTCCCCGCCTCGTCCCCCCGTGAGGTTGTCGAGCGTGTTGGACTGAATCAGCGCCGTGGAGCCGAACCCCACGGCGATGCCCGCGGCGCCACCGCCCGCGCCCCCGGAGGAGCCCTGGCCGATGACCACGCTCGGGCCCGCGCCTCCGCGACCGCCATGGAGGCGGGATAGGCTGTTGCCCGTGATCGAGACCGAGGGCGTGCCATTGGCCAGGATACCGACCGCCGCCGCGCCCCCGCCTCCGGGACCGCCGCCGGTCCCGAGGCCGCCCTGAATCGTGTTGCCGGAAATCGTGACGGCGGCCAGGTTCGTGACATAGATCCCGATGGCCAGGCCTCCGGACACGTTGGTGATCGTGTTCTCCGAGATGATCGGCGATCCGGCCGTCATGGCCTGAATTCCGATGCTCGTGCCGTTAATCCGGTTCCGGGCGAGCGTCGAGCTGGAAGACGCGATCAGGATCCCGTACGACCCCAGTTTCCCCCCGTCGATTCGGTTGTCCGCCACGCGGGTGTTGGACCCGTCCAAGCGGACACCGGCCCCGGCGCGGAGGATCGTGTTGTTACTGATTGCGGGCGCGCTGGATTGGGCTGCGATCGCCACGAGCACGCGGTCGAAGCTGGACCACGTGACCGAACCGGCGGCCCCCGCGTTGAACTGGATTCCGGCCCACGGGATCCCCGCGGTCTGGTTGTCCACGAACTTGGACGGCGTGCCCGCCGTCCCGCCGGCCACCAGGGTGCCGTCAATGTAGAGGTGGACATCCGGATCGCCCATGATTTGGGCGCCCGGCTCGATGGTCAGGATGCAGCCGATGGGAACGGTCACGTTCCCGTACATGATCCACGTGTCCCCGCTCTGCCATGTGGGATTGGGTCCCCCTGCGCACGCGTTCCCGGACACGTAGTTGGGGCTGGCCGCCCTGGCCTCCGGCAGTCCGACCCAGGCCGCGGCGATCGTGGACGCGAGGAGCAGGAACGTAATCAGGAGAATTCGCTCGCATGGGCCGAGCCGAGGGGTGGACATGCGCTGCCGCTCCGGAGAGCATCCCCTGTAGGGGGACGCGGGCCCGGGTTGGTTCGACGATATATTAGGAAAAGCCCCCCGTTACCGTGTTTGATAACCTCTCGCACGCGGCCCACGGGGAAGGTTCATTAGACCGGCGAAGGTTGGGCGCGCCGATGGCCGACGACGGGCTCGATGTGATCTTCTCCCCGAGGTCCATCGCCGTGGTCGGGGCTTCTCGCCAGCCGGGCAAGATCGGCTACGAGCTCGTCCACAACCTGGTCATCAACGAGTTCAAGGGCCGCATCTATCCCGTGAACCCCAAGGCCCAGGCCATCCACGGCCTGCCCTGCTATCCGAGCGTGACCGCGCTCCCCGAGCCCGTGGACCTGGCCATCATCACGGTTCCCGCGGCCCTCGCGCTCCCCGTAGTGGAAGAATGCGGAAAGAAGGGGGTCCGGGGGCTCATCGTTATCACGGCGGGATTTCGGGAGATCGGCGGCATCGGCCTGGACCGGGAACGCGACCTGGTGGGACTGGTCCAGAAGTATGGCATGACCATGATCGGCCCCAACTGCATGGGGGTCATCAACTCCCACCCCGACGTGCAGATGGACGCCACGTTCGCGCCCACGCCGCCCCTGCGGGGGCACGTCTCCCTGATCACGCAGAGCGGCGCGCTCGGGGTCGCCATCCTCGAGCACGCGAAGTCTCTGGGCCTGGGTTTCGCCAAGTTCTGCTCCCTGGGCAACAAGGCGCAAGTCAGCCTAAACGACTTGCTCAACGCGTGGAAGGACGACCCGGAGACCAAGCTCGTGGCCGCCTACATCGAGAACTTCGGCAACCCGAAGAACTTCGTGCGGATTGCTCGGGAGGTCACCAAGAGGAAGCCCGTCATCGCCGTGAAGGCGGGTCGGTCCGAGGCCGGCGGCAAGGCCACGGCGTCGCACACAGGCAGCCTCGGCGGGTCGGACCTCGCCGCTGAGGCCGTGTTCAACCAGACGGGGGTGCTGCGGGCCAACTCCATCGAGGAACTCTTCGACTACACAATGGCCTTCTCCCTCCAGCCGCTGCCCGCGGGGAACCGAGTGGCGGTCATCTCGGACGCCGGAGGCCCGGCCATCATGGCCGTGGACGAACTAGTCGCCCAGGGACTCGGACTGGCCGAGTTCACGGAGGCGACGCGCGCGTCCATGAAGGCGTGGGCGCCGCCCGATGCGTCCATTGCCAACCCCATCGACCTGACCCCGGAAGGATCGCTGGACGACTACCGGAAGGCCCTGGAGGCCGTGCTCGCAGACCCCAACGTGGACGCCGCGATCGCGGTGTACGTCCCGCCCGTAAGGACGGACGAGGTGGAGTGGGCCAAGGTCGTGTGGACCACAGCGGGCAAGTTCCACAAGCCCGTCCTCTGCAACTTCCTGGGCCGCACGACGGACAGCCCCGGATTCATGGAGCTCGTGAACCACAGCCTCCCTTCCTACCTCTATCCGGAGAACGCGGCCCGGGCCCTCGCGGCCATGCACCGCTACGCTCAGTACCTCAAGCGGGAGGAGGGACGGGTCCGCACGTTCGACGTGTCCCGCGCGACCGCGGGGACCATCCTGGACAACGCGCTCGGCGAGGGCCGCACCCGCCTGACGGAGATCGAGTCCGTGGAATTTCTGGAAGCCTACGGGATTACCACGGCCCGTGCGAGGCTCTGCAAGGACGTGGACGATGCCGCGCGAGCTGCGAGGGAACTCGGATATCCTGTCGTCCTGAAGGCCGTGGGGAAGCAGCTGCTCCACAAGACGGAGAGGCGGGCCGTGGTCTTGGACATCCGCGACGAGCGCGCCCTTCGTCTCGAAGGCATGCGCCTGCTCCACCGCATGGAGACCCAGGGAATCAAGCCCGATGCGATCCTAGTCCAGGAGTTCATCTCCCGCGGCAAGGAGGTCATCCTAGGGATGACCCGGGACAAGGTGTACGGCCCGTTCCTCGTCTTCGGCCTCGGCGGCGTGTACGTGGAGTACATGAAGGACGTGGCCTTCGGGCTGCCGCCCCTGACGGACCAAGACGCCTACCGGATGATCCGCGCGATTCGGACCTATCCCCTCCTGGCCGGCGTGCGCGGTGAACCTCCGCGGGACGTGGACGCGCTCGCGGAGGCGATCCTGCGGTTCGCCCAGCTCGTCCTGGACTTCGACCAGATCCAAGAGATCGACCTGAACCCCATCGAGTCGCTCGAGCAGGGGAAGGGATACCGCGCGGTGGATGCGCGCATCATCCTCGTTCCGCCCGAGTCGCCGGACTGACGTGGACCTGCGCGCCTCAGCCCAGGGCGATGAGGACGACTCCCACAAAGATGGAGAGGACCCCGACGAGCTGGATCCGGGTAAGCCGCTCCCGGAGAATGGTCGCGGCCAGGACCACGGTCACCGCGCTGAACAGACCGCTGAGCGTGCCCACGATGGCCACGCTGCCGCCCAGAATCCCGAGGTTGAAGGCGATGAAGGCGGCGCTGTCCAGGAGGCCCATGGCTCCCAGGTAGGACCATAGGGGACGCGGGAGGCCTCTGACCTTCAGGAGCCCCGCGGCTGCGAGGAGCAGGAGGACGAGCACGCCCACGAGGCGCACGACTGCGGTCACCGTGACAGGACCGACGTCGGCGACCACGTACTTCAGTGCAAAGTAGAAGACCCCGTAGCCTGCGAAGGCGCCGAACGCGGAGACGATCCCCACCCGGGCGTCCTTGGGCGGGGCGTTCGCGGGGTGGACGCCGCCGCGGCTCAGGAGAAGAATCCCGCCCAGCGCGAACACGATGCCCGCGGTCGCGGGGACCCCGGGCCGGTCGCCCAGGAAGAGGATCGCGAGCGCCGCGGTCACCGCCGGATAGCTGGAGGCGATCGGGGAGACGACGGACAGGACGCCGTACTCGAACGATCGATAGAGAAAGAGGCTCGCGAAGGTGTTCAGAACACCCAGGCCGAGCACGATCCCCCAGGCGTCCGACCATCGCCAGAGGCCGTTCTCGAGGACCAGGGCGACGGGCGCGAAGATCGCGAAGCCGATGAGGTCCAGGTAGAACAGGACGAGGACGTGGCCGATGCGATGGGAGGCCTGCCGCGCGACGAAGTCGCTGGTCCCGTACCCGAATGCGGTCGTGAGGCCGAAGAACAAATCGGACGCGGTGCCCACGGGACCCCGGTCCCGGATGGCCGGGTTGCACTTAGGGTTGCGGGTCCGCGGGCCGCTTCGAGGACAGCTCGATCCAGATCCCGTCCGGATCCTCGACGAACGCGAGCCGGAAGTCCCCCTCCGTGAACGGCGGGAGCGCGGGCTTCACGCCCTGGGCCACGAGTTCCTGGAACGCCGCGTCCGCATCGTCGCAATCGAAGGCGAGGTGGTCCAGCTCGTTCCCCAGGCGGTACTTGTCCGGGGCGTGCGCGGAGCCCTCGGGGTACCAGTTGAGCTCGAGGACCTGGGGCGAGCCCTGGCTCGTGAGCTCGGCCCACTCGCCGCCCGTCTCGGGGACCTTCTCTCGTTTCCCGAGCCACATGCCCAGCCGGGAGCAGTAGAAGTCCACGGACCGGTCCAAGTCGCGAACCTGGACACCGACGTAGGCGAATCGGTAGTGCATAGGATCAGATCGGGACGGGGAGCCGGGCCGAAATACCCTTTGCTGCCCATCGGCGGAAACGCGCAAGCCTTGTGCTGCCGCGCGCCTTAGCCGAGCTTCGGCAGGGAAGGACGCCGTGATCCAGCTCGACGTGGACGTCCCGGACCGACCCGGGGAACTCGGCAAGCTCCTCCAGGCTTTGGCCGGGGAGAAGATCAACATCGATGCGATGAGCGCGAACTCCGGGAACGGCCGCTCGTACGTCAGCCTGATCACGGACCAGCCCATCGCGGCCCGGCAGTCCCTCACCAAGGCGGGCTACGCGTGCGCCCAGCGGACGGTCATCGTGGTCCGCCTGCCCGATACCCCCGGAGCGCTGGCGGGCCTCGTCGAGAAGTTCGGGCGCGCGGGCATCGATGTCCTGAGCGTGGTCCAGCTCGAGAACGTGGGGGACCACGTGCAGCTGGCGATCGGCGTGGACAACCTCGATGCCGCGCGGGCCCTGGTGTGAGCCTAGGATACGCCCTCGTGCCGCCTGTTTTCGCATTCGATAACGAGAACGTGACAATTCAATAGAAACGCTCAAATGACGCGGCGTGCCTATCTTCCAAGCACCGCGCGTGAGGAGTGGCGGAGGGCGGACTATCGTGCGAGAGGCTACTGAGCAGAAGGATGTGTCCCGGGACGCGTTCGGCGTCGTCCCAACCCGGTTCTCGACCCACGGACCCAAGACCGTGCCCCGGATCGACTACGGACGGATCTTCGTCCTGGACGCGAAGAACAACCTCCTCGGGGAGTACGTGCTCGACGACGACTGCCCGCTGGAGAGCTCGGACCTCCTGCGGTCCCTGCCCCTGAACGGCATGCGGCACCTCGTCGCGTTCTACCAGGGGGAGTTCGCCTTCACGCCGTTCAAGGTGGACGACCTGTGGTTCGTCGTGCTGACCCGCGGCGTGCCGCGAATCGAGGAACGGGGCAGCGTCGGGACCCTCCTGGCGGCCGCCCGGATCCACATCCCGCCCATGATCGATCCGCTCCTCGCCAAGCGGGAGCTGGAACTCCGAGCCAAGGAGCAGGACCTCGCGAACCGGGAGACGGAGCTCGTGCGCCGCGAGGCGCGAGCCGGTGCCGTGGAGTCGGAACTCCGTGTGGCGTCCGCGCACCTGGCCGAGATCGAGCTGGATCTCCGGTCGCGGGAGGCCAAGGTCACGACCCTCCGCGACTACGCGGTGCAGATGCAGCGCGCGCTCGTGGTGCCCAAGGATTCGAAGCCCAAGGACGGCGGGTCCGCTTCCTCCCGCTCGCCGACCCCGTCGTGAGGTGCGACGGTCCCACGGACGCCCGGAGTTTCTCAGACCCGATAACCAAATGCCCCCTGTTAAATAACCTCGGGGGGAGTTGATTCTCGCACGGTGGCAACGCGAGGTCGAACCCTCGCGGCGCCGAGGCGGGCACCCATGCAAGGGGTTCTCGAGACCCTGTTCAGCACGTTCGTCTATCGGGGACTCGGCCCGATCCTACCCGCGGTCCTCATGGTGGCGCCGATCAAGAAGGTCGTCCGGGCCCAGCTGAAGAAGATCTACGTCCTCAACGAGATGGGGGACATGACCGGGGAGTACGTCCTCGATCCCGAGTGCCCCATCGACTACAACGACTTCCTGAAGGTCCTGCCGGACGACGGGATCGGGGACCGCGAGGCCCTGTTCGTCGGAGAGTACGTCTTCACGGCGTTCCAGAGCGGGAAGTTTGTGTTCGTCCTGCTGTCCCGCGGCCAGCTGGCCACGGAGGACATCAACTGGACCGCACTCCTCCTGACCGCCGCAGATGCCCATCTCGCTGCCGAAGCGGCGGGTGGGGCGCCGCGTGCGCCGGAGGCCCCCAAACCCAACGCGGACGCCGAGAAGGCCCTCGCGGACCGCGAAGCGCGGGTCGACACGCGCGAGAAGGAGATGGCGAAGCTCGAGGTCCAGCTCAAGGCCGCGGACGCCAATCTCAAGGGGCGTGGGGACGAGCTCGAGCGTCAGAAGGCCAGCCTCGTGGCCCTCGCGGACTATGTGGCCCAGATGGAGAGCCAGGTGTCCCGGGGGGTCGACCGCGCGCGGCAGTCGCTCGAGATGGCCGAGCATCTGGCGTCCTCGGCGGCGGAGAACCACACTGCGGTGGACTCCAAAGCTCTCATGGATCTACGCGTCCAGTTCGAGGACGAGCGGAAGGCGCTCGGGGCCGCGAAGGACGATCTCGAGGCGAAGTATCGCGAGACGTCCGAACGGGCAGCAGCCTTGGAGAAGCAGCTCGCGGACGCCGCGGCGGCCCTAGAGAAGGAGCACGCAGAGACCCGAGCGCGAGAGGCCGAGGCGGAGCGTCTGCGCACGGCCATCGAGGCGCGCGTCCAGGATCTCAGCCAGCGGTTCGCGACCATGGCCAAGGAACGGCTCATGACGTCGCACAAACCTGGGGAAGAGTCCACCGCGCAGGCCGCGGCCGCGATTCCCGAGATCGAGTCCGCGAAGGCGGAGCTCGCGAAGGAACGGAAGTTCCTGCAGCGCCGCGCCATCGAGATGCTCGATCGGGAGGAGAAGGTCCGCGGTCGGGAAATCGCGGTCGGCGAGCGGGAGTCGGCCCTGACCAAGCGGGAGCAAGACCTGGCGGCCCAGCAGGCGAGTCTCGAACGGACCCAGGGTCCGGCGCCGGCCGGTCCCATGCCTCCCGCGGAGGTCGAGGAGGCCAAGAAGGATATCGAGATGCGGGTCAAGATCATCCAGCAGAAGGCCCTGGAACTCCTCGACCGCGAGGAACGCCTCCGGAAGCGCGCCGCAGAACTCGAGGCGCTCGAAGCGCGGCTGTCCGGAAACGTGCCCGCCCGCTGAGGCCGCCGCGGGCGTCCCTCCAGGGAATCTGGGTTGATAACCACCCGACGCCCCTTATATAGGTCTCGGGAAGCTCGATTCCTCGACTCTCCGCCGCGGGGGGAGACCATGCGGCGGGTGGGAACGGCGACCATGAAGGCTCCGTCGCGTGCCCCGATGCCCCGAGACCCGAATCGCGCGAGCGCTGCCCCGGGGCCCGCGATACGACCCATGCATTGTGTTACGACCTGCGTGGGATCCGCATGAGGTCCAGCGTCGCGCTCCTCCTCGCAGGACTGCTCCTGGGGGCCGCCCTCCTCGCCCTCTTGGGTCCTGCTTCGACGGACCCCTTGGCGCCCTACCGCGCCGCGGACGGCAGCCTACACATCCCGGGCGGAGCCCTGACGCCGGAGCTGCAGCACGCCCTCTTCGGCGGCAACGACCTGCAGCCCTACACCAACCTCACCTACTACGCCCTGGCGTCCTCCTCCTACCCCACCGCGGTGCTCACGCCCCGCGGATACCTTACGCCGAATCCCAACGTGTTCCTGCGCCCCAGGCAAGCAGCGCCGACGCTCGCAGATGGCGTCGCCGCATTGGTCGAACACTGGTTCCCGCCCCTGGACTGGAGTTCCGCATTCCGGGGGGCGGCAGGATGGTTCTTCGGACTGTTCCTCGAAGATGCCCGGGCTGCGGTCACCGTGGACGGGTCCGCGACAGTGACCACCCTGGGGGCCGCTGCGAACACTTGCACCACGACCCAGACCACGGGCGCGACGGACAACGCGGTCCTCGTCCTGCTTTCGGAACGAGGGACCACGGCCTTCCTCTCCGTCACCTACGGATCCGTGAACCTGTCCTTGATTACGAACACGGCTGCGAACGGCGGGACATTGGTCCGCACGGAAATCTGGGGCTTCGCGGGAGCGTTGCCCCCGGGCTCCCAGGTCATGACCGCAACCCTCAGCGGAGGGTCCACCGCGCGGATGACCTGCGCCACAATCCTGCTGCAGGGAATCAAGTTGACGGGCTCGTTCATCAACGGAACGACCGCCTCGGGCAACTCCACGAATGCGACAATCGCCCTCACGGCGGCAGTCGCCTCGCAGGACCTCGCGTTCGCGGTGACCACGATCCAGAACACGGGCGGGGTAGGAGCCCAGCCCACCGCGGTCACCGGGACCGGGGCCACCGCGACGGACCTCTATGGGGTCGCCACGGGCTACTGCACGGGCGGGGGCGCCGCCAATGAGTGCCCAGCGGGCGCGGACCTACCCAATCCGGGGACGGGGATCACGTGGACGAGCCCCTCGAGCAACTGGGTCGTTTCGGCCGTCGAAGTCGTCGCCATGCCCATGTGCGGCACCATCGGCGGGGCGAACTGCTACCGCATCGGGAACGGGGGCACATGGGGAAGCGGGACGAACTGGTCCAACTCCTCGGGTGGCGCATCCTGCGGTTGCACCCCGGTCGCGACGGACACGGCGATCTTCAACGCGGTCCCCACCGGGACCACGACCCTCTCGGCCGCGACCACCATCGCCGGCATCGACATGACCGGATTCACGGGGACCTTGGACACGTCCAACGCGAACGACTGGCCCCTCACCGTCAACGGCAACCTGACCCTCCAAGGGACCTTCCTTCCGCGCGGCTCCGTGATCGCGGTCACGGGCAACGTCACAGTCCTCGGCGCCACCTCGGTCGTCACGATGAACACGTCCACCTGGACCGTGAACGGCACCTGGACGAACAACTCGACGTCGGCGTCCTGGAGCGCGGGGACCGGGACGGTCACCATCCGGGACGCCGCAAGCGGGACACTGAGCTTCGGGAACCTGGGGATCAACGAATTCAACAACCTGACCCTCGACGCGAGCGTCGCTGGCGGCCTGACGTACACCATGGCGGCGAACGGCCTGCGCGTCGGAGGCACGCTCCAGATCCTAAACTCCACCGCGGGGGCGACGGGTGCGACCATTCTGGACACCTCCGCGGGCAGCCTCGCGGTCACCGTGGGTGGGCTGACACTTGGGGCCTGGGGTGGCTTCAACTCGGAGGCCTCTTCGGTCACCGTCAACGGCAACACGAGCGTGTCCGCCGCCAGCGGTTTTGTGGCGAACACTGGAGGCAGCTGGACGGTCACGGGCACCTGGTCCGACGCCTCGACGTCGCCCTCGTGGTCCTTTGCGGCCACCATGACGTTCCGAGCCGGAGCGAACCGCGCAGTGACGTTTGGCGCCCAAGCGGGGAACGAATTCGGCGGAGCCGTGACGTTCGATACAACCGCTGCCGCGGGCGTGACGTATACGATGGCGACGAATCCCCTCGATGTCGGCGGACTCGTCACGATCCAGAACAGCGCGGGCGGAGCCTCAGGCGCCGTGGTCCTCGATACCTCCGCGGCGAACCTCGGGGTGAACGTCGGCGGTCTCACGCTGTCTACCTGGGGCGCCCTCAACTCGCGAACCTCCTCCGTCATCGTAGGCGGTGCCGTGAACCTCGGCGCCACGAACGCCTACATCACGAACGTAGGAGGGAGCTGGACCGTCGCGGGTGCCTGGACAGATCGGACCACGTCGGCCACGTGGTCCTTCACCGCCGCCCTCACCTTCCGCGCGGCCGCCTCCCAGACGATGATCTTCACGGGCTCCAACCTGCCTGGGGCTGAGTTCGGCGGATCCGTAACGTTCGACACGACCGCCGCGGGCGGGGTCACGTTCACCCTAGCCGCAGGGATCACGGGGGATTCATCCCTCCGCGTAGGAGGTGCGCTGACCGTCCGGAACACCGCTGGCGGGGCCACGGCCGCAACCGTCCTGGACACGTCCGCGGGCAACTACGGCCTCGTCGCGGGTGCCCTCACCTTGGGCACGCCTCGGGGCGCGCTCAAGTCGGAAGGCTCCACGGTCACGATCAACGGAGCCGTCACCGTTTCGGACGCAAACAGCTACCTCGCACTCGGTAGCGCGGGGTGGACCGTGTCAGGAGCCTGGAGCAACGCGAGCACGGACAGCGTGGACTGGTCCGCAGGCACGTCGACGGTCACGTTCCGCGGTGGCGCCAGTGCGACGATGACCTTCGCGAACCTCGGAACGAACGAACTGAACACCGTGGTGTTCGACAGCTCGCTCGCGGCGGGCATCACCTACACCATGGCCACGAATGGCCTTCGAGCCGCGGGCACCCTCACGATTCAGAACACGGCCACTTCGCCCACGGGGAACGTCACCCTCACCACCGGAGCTTCGAGTCTTCCCCTCACCGTGGGCAACCTCGTCCTCGGGAGCCGCGGCACCCTGACCGCCAACGCCTCCACGGTCACGGTCAACGGGTCCTGGACCTCCACGGCAGCCAACCACGTCTGGAACAAGGGAACCTCGACGGTCGCGTTCGCCGCGACAGGCACGGTCACGATGGCCGCGGGCGAGTCGTTCAACGCCCTCACCCAGAGCACGGGCACAACCTCCCTGGGCTCGAACGTCACGGCCACGGGCGCGACCGCCGTCAACGGCACGCTGGACACCTCAAGCTCCAACTTCACTCTCACCCTCCAATCCACCCTCGCAATCGGCGCGACGGGAGTCCTCAACCTCGAGGCGAGCACGGCCAGTACGACAGGGAATGTCACGATTGCGGCGGGGGCAGCCGTACGGTTCACCGGACCAGGCACATGGACCATCAACGGGTCCTGGACCGACGCGAACACGTCCGTCCCCGCGGGCTGGGCGGTGAGCACGTCCACGGTGCGGTTTGTGGGGGCCGCGGCGACCAGCCTGACCTTCTGGACCGCGGCGGGGAACGAGTTCAACAACTTGGTCTTAGACAGTTCCGCAGCGGCCGGCTTCACCTACTCCCAGGCCAATCCGCTCCAGGCTGCCGGGAGCCTCACGATCCAGAACACCGCGGCCGGCGCCAGCGGCGCGGTGGTCCTAGATGCGTCGGCGAGCAACTACGCATCCACCCTGGGTGGGCTGACCCTTGGCTCCCTAGGAGCGCTCAACGCCCGGAGCGCGTCAATCACGGTCAACGGCGGCGTCAGCGTGGCCGTGAGCGGGTATGCCACGACGTTGGGCGCGGGTGCCTGGACCGTTACGGGCTCCTGGACGAACGCCACGACCTCGGCTTCGTGGTCCTTCTTGTCACCTATCACCTTCCGCGCCGCAGCCAGTCAGACCATGGCTTTCAAGGCATCCCCGACGGAGTTCGGCGGCGCCGTCACCTTTGACACGTCGATTGCGGCGGGCGTGACGTACACGCTGGCCACGAACGGGTTGAGCCTTGCCGGCCTCCTCACGGTCCGCAACACGACGGCCTCACCCACCGGCAACGCGGTCCTGGACACATCCCCGGCCAACCTAGGCATCACTGCAGGCTCCGTGACCCTCGGTGCCAACGGGACCCTCATCGCGGAGGGGTCGACCATCGCCGTGGGTGGCAACTGGACCGTGGTCGCAGCCAACGCCACGTTCATCGCGGGCACGAGCACCGTGACGGTCACGGCGGCTGCCACAGTCAACATGACCCAGACGTTCAACAACCTCACCATCACGGCAGGTACCGCGACGCTGGCCTCGGCCCTGACGGTCGGCGCGACCCTGACCGTCTCCGGCGGGGTCCTCGCCAAGGGCACGAACGCAATGACGCTCAACTCGGTCGTGCTCTCGGGCGGCGCGCTCACCAGCACGTCGGGGAACGTGGGCGTCAGCGGCAACGTGGGAATCTCGGCAGCGGCCTCGTACATCGCGTTCGGCTCGGAAACGTGGACCGTGTCGGGATCGTGGACCAACGCTTCCACCTCAGCCTCCTGGGCCGTGGGCACGTCGACGATCATCTTCAACTCGGCCTCGAGTCAGACCCTGGCATTCATGTCCACGGCGTCCAATGAGTTCTACAACGCCACATTCAACGCCGGCACGAGCACGGCGACCTTCACCCTGGCCTCGAACGGCCTTCGGGCGGCGAATCTGGTGACGGTCCAGGGCGGTTCCGGCACGACCACGGTCTCGACCTCCGGTGCCAACATCCCGATCACGGCCACATCGCTTACAGTCGCGGCGGGCGGCTCTCTTCTTGCGAACGGCTCAACAATCACCGTGCGCTCCATGGACACGAGCGCCGGGTCCTTCTCCGCGGGGACCTCGACCCTAGTCGTCAACGCCTCGGGCGGCAGCATTAACGTGCCCCAGACCGTGAACAACCTGACCGTAGGCAGCGGGATTGCCACGACGTTCCCGGGGAACCTCACGTTCGCGGGAGCGCTGACCCTCACGTCGGCCACGGCGACCTTCAACGGGAACCTCACCTCCTCAGGCGCCGCAAGCGTCACGATCACCTCGGCCACCATCAGTATCGCGGGCTCGTGGGACACGTCGTCGGCCACCACGTTCGCGTCGAGCTCGTCCTCCGTCACGTTCGGCGGCGCCTCCAAGACGGTCGCGCTCGCGGCCGGGCACGCGTTCGCCACGGTGTCCGTCTCAGGAACGCTCAGCCAACTCTCCCAGCTCACGGCGACCAGCCTCACGGTCAGCGCAGGCTCCTTGACCAAGGGTGCGAACCCGTTGACGGTGAACGGACCGCTGACCCTGAGCGGCGGAGCCCTCGTCAGCACGTCCGGGGCGGTCACGGTCACCGGCGATGTGAACGTCTCTGCCGCGGCCTCGTACATCGCGTTCGGCTCGGAGACGTGGACGGTCGGGGGTGCCTGGACCAACGCCTCGACCTCGGCCTTGTGGACTCCGGGGTCGGGCACGGTCACGTTCACCAGCGGGGTCCCGCACACCTTAACCTTCGCGGGTTCCAACCTGGCGGGTCCCGAGTTCGACAACGTGATCTTCGATTCGACGTCCGCCACGGGCGTCACGTACACGCTGGCCTCGCGGGGCCTGACCCTCGCAGGCGACCTGACGCTCCAGAACACAGCGGCGGGCGCGACCGGGAACACGGTCCTGTCCACCTCGGCCGCCAACCTCCCGGTTACGTCCGCGGGAGCCCTCACGGTGGCAGCCAACGGCACCCTGACCGCGAATGGGTCCGCGATCGCGTTCCAGACCTTGGACACATCCGCGGGAACCTTCAACGCGGGGACGTCGACCTTGGTCGCGGCGATCACCGGAGGCACGATCGTCGCACCCCAGGCGCTGAACAACCTCACGGTGAACCCGGGGGTCACCCTGACAGCGGCCTCGGACCTCGCGGTGGGCGGGACACTCACGGTCAATGGGATCTTCGCGACCTCCACGTTCAATCTCTCCGCCGCAGGGCTCGCCCCACTCTCCGGTGGGCTCACCGCAGGAGCCTCCGGTGCGAAGAACATCTCCGGCAACGTGACCGTGAACGCCTCGGGCTACTTCGGGTTTGGCGGCGCCTCATGGACGTTCGCGGGCACCTGGACGGACAACTCGGTCTCGGCCTCTTGGTCCGTAGGGACCGGTAGCGCAGCGTTCACGTCCGCGAGTGGCGGCACAATGACCTTCGCCGTTCTCCCGGGGAACGCCCCCGAATTCGACAACGTGACGTTCAACGCAGGGGCCTCCACGGCTACATTCACCCTGGGGGCGAACCCGTTGGTCTGGTCGGGCACCCTCACGGTCCAGGCCGGGACCGGGACGACCACGCTGGCCACGGCCAACTTGGCCTTGGAGGGTGGCTCCCTGACCATCGGCAACGGTGGCGCGCTGACCGCGAACGCGTCCAACGTGAGCGTGGCGGACGTGCGGATGACGGGCGGCGCGTCGGGCACGATCACAATCACCACAGGCTCCTGGACGGTGAACGGAAACTGGGACACCTCAGGTGCGGGATCCGCACTCAACGCGGGCAGCTCCACGGTGACCTTCCCCGGCCCCGCGTCGAGCCTCGCCTTGGCCGCGGGCCAGGCGTTCTACAACCTCGCCATCACGGGGACCGCGTCTCTGGCCTCCGGCGTGACCGCAGCCGCGGGCATCACGATCGGGAACGGAGCGACCCTGACCAAGACGGGCCAGAGCATCGCGTTCAACACTCTCCTCGAGACGGGCTCCGGGAGCATCGTAGACGGGTCGGTGACCGCCGTCAATTTCTCCGTAACGAACAGCGACGCGACGAACCTGACGACAATCAGCAGCTTCGGCGCCTGGACGACGGACGCCCACTACGCGTGGACACACTCCTCCACCGTGGGCACCTCGACCCTCACCTTCACCATCGGCGGCAACAGCCTGGGCGGACGCTTCAACGTGACGAAAGATGGCGCTCAGTTCACCACGGGCCCCATCGACGCCTCGGGCCAGGTCGTCTTCACCATGCTGGGTTCGGACCCCGTGGTGGATGTGGTCGTGGCGGCACCCTGCGGAAGCACGCGATACTGGGTCGGTGGTGCCGGGGTGTGGTCCGGGACCGGACACTGGTCCGCCTCGTCGGGCGGGGCCGGCGGGTGCAGCGTGCCCACTGCGGCGATGAACGTGATCTTTGATGCGAACTCGGGCAGCGGGACCGCTTCCCTGGACCAGAACGACTCCGTGGCGTCCTTGACCACGACGGGCTGGGCCGGCACGTTCGCCCTCGGCGGCTTCAGCTTGGCCGTCAGCGGCAACGTCACGCACGGCTCGGGGACGATCTCAATCGGAGCGTCCACGGGGACCGGGCTCTCCATCGCGGGAAATCTCATCTTGTCCGGCACGGCGGTCCTCGACGGCTCCGGGGCGGCCTCCGTCCTGAGCGTCGCGGGCAACGCTTCCATCACGAGCGCGGCGGCCTACGTGCGGATGGGCTCAGGAACCTGGACCTTCGGCGGCTCGTGGTCCAACGGGAGCACCTCGGCGAGCTGGGCCGCGGGGACCGGGACCGTGGTGTTCAGCGCCGCCGTGTCCCAAACCATGACCTTCTGCGCCCTCCCCTCCAGCGAGTTCTACAACGTGGCCTTCGAATCCGCCGCGGGCAGCGGCGCAGTGACCTTCACCATGGCCGCCAACCCGTTGCGGTGGGCGGGCATCCTCACCATCCAAGACGCGGCCGGTTCAACCACGACCCTGGCCACGGCCAACTTGTCCCTGGTCGGCGGCTCCCTGTCCATCGGCACCGCGGGCCTCCTGACGGCGAACGCCTCCGGCGTCTCCGTGGTCGACGTGTCCATGGTTGGCGGCACCTCGGGAACCCTCACGCTCACCAACGGCACGTGGACGGTGAGCGGCGCCTGGGACACGTCGGGCGCGGGCTCCGTGTTCACGAAGGGTGCGAGCACGGTGACCCTCTCGGGCGGCGCGAAGTCCCTCAAGGTGCTCGACGCAGCCCACGGGTTCTACAACCTGATCGTGTCGGGCACGACCACCTTGGCCAGCCCCGTGGACGTGAGCAACGTCCTCGGAATCACGGGTACCCTGACGACCGCCGGTGAGAACGTGACCGGCGGGGCCAACTTGACCATCTCCGCGGGCGGCAGCCTGAGTGCGTCCACCTCGGCCCTCGCGGTGGCGTCGGTCACCATGAACGATGGGACTGCCGACGTGCTCTCCCTAACCACAGGCTCCCTTACCGTGGCGGGTTCCTGGGACACCTCGGGGGCGTCCGCCCAGCTCCTCCTGGGGACGTCCACGGTGACCTTCACGGGCACGTCCCCCTCAATCTCCCTGGCCCCATCCCAGTCCTTCGCGATTCTGGTCCTGACCGACGGCGCGACCCTCGCATCCCCGCTGAGTGCGGCGTCTCTCACGATCCCGTCGGGCGGTCTGTCGAAGGGCGCCTATCCGCTCACGGTGACCGGGGACCTGACCCTGTCCGGCGGGTACCTGACCTCCGTCTCGGGCGACGTGGCGGTTTCCGGCAACGTGCTCATCACGGCACCCGCCTCCTACATCGCCTTCGGTTCCGAGTCGTGGATCGTCTCGGGGGCGTGGAGCAACGCGAGCACGTCGGCTTCTTGGTCCGCGGGGACGGGGACCGTGACGTTCAACGCGAGCGCATCCCAGACGATGACGTTCGCGGGGGCCAACCTGAGCGCCCCCGAGTTCAATTCGGTCCTGTTCAACGCCGGTGCGGCCACGGTCACCTTCACCCTGGCGTCCTCAGGCCTCGTCGCCCACACGATCACAATCCAAGATGCCACGGGGTCCACGACCCTGACCACGTCCGCGTCCAATCTACCTCTCACCGCGGACTCGATCACGGTCGCCGCGGGCGGGACCCTCGTGGCGAACGGGAGCGTCCTCACGGTGCGCTCTCTGGACACGTTCACGGGAGGCTTCACGGCCGGGGCGTCCCTGGTCGTGGTCAATGCGTCGGGCGGGAGCGTTCGGGTCCCGCAAGCCCTCGCCAGCCTGACCGTGAACCCGGGCGTCGCAACGACGTTCGCTGCGAACGTGACGTGGGGCGGCGTCCTCACGGTGACCGGGGCCGTGGTCGCGCTCGCGGGCAATCTGACCTCGATCGGACCGGCCACGTTGGCCATGGCCTCCGCCGTGATCACCGTAGCAGGCTCCTGGGACGCGTCGAGCGCCGCGACGTTCGGCTCTGCCGGCTCCTCCGTCACGTTCACGAGCGTGGGGCAGTTCATCACGATGGCCGCGGGCCAGCAGTTCGCGACCCTGACGATCGCGGGGAATCTCACCCTGAACTCGGACCTGACGGCCGCTTCGCTCACCGTGAGCCCCGGGGCCACCCTGAACAAGACGAATCACGCGCTCGCGTTCAACGCCCTAAGCGTGACTGGGACCGTCGCGGACGGGACCGCCAACGTCACGGGCCTCACGGTTACGAACAGCGACGGCACGTCGCTCGTGACCATCTCGGTCTTCACCGCGTGGACTGTCGGGTCCTCCTACGCGTGGACCCATGCCTCGAACGAGACGTCCCAGACGATCACGTGGACCATCGGCGGCAACACCGCCGGATTCCTGTACCGGGTGACCAAGGACGGCGCGTCCTTCAAGGACGGGACCGTGGACACCTCGGGACAGGTCCAATTCACCATGCAAGGGTCGGACCCGAGCATGCAGGTGGCCGTGGCGGCACCTCCTCCGCCTCCCTGGTGGCAGGCCCCCTACGTGCTCGCGATGCCCCCCCTCGCACTCATCGTGGTGGTAGCCATGTTTGCGCAGCGACAGCGCTGGAGGCCCACGAAGGCCTTCCTAGTGGACGAACGCGGAAGACTGCTCCGGGAATTCACCCTGGATCCCAAGTGCTTGGTCACCTACGACCAGGCCCGGCAGGCGGGAGCCTTGGACGCCGTGGACAAGGACGTCCGCGTGCAGAAGTACCATGCCCGCGCCGTGCACGGGGACATGCTCTCCCTGGTCATGCTCGCGATCGGCCCCGCGGACGTTCAGGAGGTCGAGTTCGCCCGCGGCCTGCTGACCAGCATCCAGGACAAGTTCGAGGACGGCGTGAGGCAGCGCGCCGAGGCCGTGCGCGCGGAGGAGACGGACCTTCAGACGGTCCGGGAGCGGGCCGAGGAGGAGCGCGCGGATCTGCAAACCCGGGCTCGCGTGTTCGGGGACATGGTCAACGCCTTCACCATCGCACGGGGCAAGCTGGACGCCGCGTCCCGGAATCTCCACGCCCAGAGCGAGGCGGTCCGTGCCCGCGAGCAGCGGGTCCAGGTGGACCGGAAGACCCTCGACGAGGAGGCCCGAGAGCTCGACAGCCTACGGACCTCCCTGGACAAGGCATCCCACGAGATGGACGCTCAGCGGCACGAGCTCGCGGAGGTCTCTCGGGATATCGAGGAACGGACGTCCCGCCTCGTTCCCCGGGAGAAGGAGCTCGCCGACCGTGAGTCCGCCGTCGGGACGACGGAAGCTGGCCTGGCCGAGCGGAAGTCCGTCCTGGAGGCTGCACAGTCCCAGCTCGCGGCAGACCTTGACGACTACCGCGCGAAGGCCGAGGAAGTCTCCAAGCTCGAGGCGGAACTCGCGGAGGAGCGGAAGTCCCTCGACGATCTGTCGAGCCAGCTAGATGTCCGGGAACAGGACGCCCAGTCGAGGATCGCGGAGGTCGAGTCCCGCGAGAAGGCCGCCAGCGAGGCAGCCCAGCAGCTCGCGACCCGCCAGACCGAGATCGAGACCCGCGAACAGACCTTCGCCCAGCGGGAGTCTGACCTATCCGGCAGGGAGGCATCGCTGGAGCAACAGGCTGCGGCCCTCGCGGAGCAGGAGACCCAGCTCCGGGACCGCGCCGCAGATCTGAATGCGCGCGAGGCGGACCTAACGACCCGCACGCAGGGTCTGGCCGACGAGCGGCGGGCCCTGGACCGGTTGACGGCGGAAGCGGTCGAGGAGCGGAAGACGCTGGACGCGAAGGCCGCCACCCTTCAGGAACAGGAGGCGGACATCGCGAAGAGCGGCAAGGACCTGGAGGATCTCAAGGCGAACCTCGGTCCTCGCGAGGCCGCGCTGTTCGGGAAGGAGAACGACCTCCAGGCTCGGGAGAAGGCGCTCGCGGAAGAGCGGGCTACGGTTCAATCC
>JAWOML010000041.1:0-2516 GCA_033852515.1 Thermoplasmata archaeon
GCCGCCGTCAGGCGGCCTTCTTCTCGACGGCCGTGAACGACGCGTCGAGGATGTCCATCCCCTCGACCAGCGCGGCCTTGGGCATGTTCAGCGGCGGGAGCAGGCGGAGGACGTTTCCGTACCAGCCCGCGGACAGGAACAGACCGCCACGGCCGCGGGCCTCCGCGATGATCGCCGCGGTCTCGTCCTTCGCAGGCTCCTTGGTCTTCCGATCCTTCACGAGCTCGATCGCGCGCATGGCGCCCAGTCCGCGGATGTCCCCGATCCACTCGTGGTCCTCGGCCATCTCGCGGAAGCGCTTCTCGATCACCTTGCCTAGGTCCGCGGCGTTGGCCAGGCTCTTCTGGATTAGGTCCAGGTTCGCGATCGCGGCGACGCAGGCGAGGGGGTTGCCGCCGAACGTGCCGCCGATGGACCCGGGGACGGGGATGTCCATGAGGTCCGCGGGGCCCGATACGGCGCTCAGGGGCAGGCCGGCGCCGAGTGCCTTGGCCGACGTGATCAGGTCGGGCGTCACGCCGAAGTGCTCCGTAGCCCAGAACTTTCCCGTGCGGCCCATGCCGGCCTGGACCTCGTCGTCCACGAACAGGATGCCGTGGTCCTTCGTGATCTTCCGCAGGCCCTCCCAGTACTCCTTGGGCGGCACGACGAACCCGCCCTCGCCCTGGACGGGCTCTGCGACGATGCACGCGGTCTTGTCCGCGGGCGCCTCCGCGCGGAACAGGTCGTCGACGTACTGGAGGCACGCCACGCCGCACTCCGGATAGGAGAGCTTCATGGGGCAGCGGTAGCAGTACGCAAACGGCACCTGGTACACGTGGGGCACGAACGGCTCGAAGTTCACTTTGTAGGGCTGGTACTTCCCCGTCATGGTCAGGGTAAGCAGCGTGCGGCCGTGGAACGAGTTCTGGAACGTGATCACATTGGGCCGCTTGGTCACCGCACGGCTGATCTTCACCGCGTTCTCCAGGGCCTCCGCGCCGCTGTTGAAGAAGGCCGTCTTCCCGCGTTGGAACGGCAGGGTGGGCCGTAGGCGCTTGGACAGCTCGATGTACGGCTGGTAGTTGACCACCATGAAGCACAGGTGCAGGTACTTGTCCAGCTGCGCGCGGACGGCGTCCGTGACCGCGTCGGGCAGGTGGCCCGTGTTCAGGACGCCGATGCCGCCCGTGAAGTCCACGTACTCCTTCCCGTCCACGTCCACGATCTTGTGGCCCTTCGCGTGGTCGATGAAGATGGGTGTCCCCGTCCGCACGGATTTGGGGATGTACTCGTCCCGCTCCTTGAGCCGCTCCTCTGCCGTCAGGCCTTTGGAAGGCATCGTGTCTCACTCCCACCGCGTCAGTTCAGCTTCCTCGTCGTCTCCGCGAACTCCGTGACGACGATCCCGCGGCCCTGGCTGTTCAGATCCTTGAAGTAGGGCAACGGGTCGAACGCGATCTCCGGAGGAATGGCCCCCGCATGCTTAACCCTCTTCCTCAGGATCCACTGGGCTGCGATGGACGGGGGCACGCCCGTGTCCACGGTCCCGCCGCCCACGTTCCACTTCTTGTGGGGCCAGGTGGCCGCCTCGTACCGGAGCGTGACGGGCTCCCCGTCCTTCTCGCCCCAGACGACCACGCGCTGGATGTCCAGGTCCTTCTCGGGTTCCTTGGGCTTGGGCAGATCGTCGATGATCGTCGACGTGACGTCGTAGGGACGGACCTTCGCGCCCTCGACGACGTGCTCCTCCCGCTTGGCGAGGCCCAGCCGGACCAGGGTCGCGATCGTCGAGGTGAACTCGTGGGGGAACGCGACGATGAAGTCCAACTCCTTCATTCCCTTCCCGATGGTCTGGGGCATGGTCGCGAGCTCGGAGTGAATCGTGTAGAAGCCCTCGACCTTGCCTACGGGCGCCTGGAATTCGGAGACCTCGAGGCCCGTGAGCGCGGGGACGAACTTGATCTTCCCGTCCCGGAGGATCGGGGCGTCCATGGAGAACTCGTCGAAGATCGTGCGGACCGCGTAGGGCACGACGAACTTCCCGGGCTCGCCGCCCTCGACCGTGATGCCGCTGGAGCGGAGAATCATCTTGTGGACCTTGTCCAGCTTGCTCGCGCCGTACATCCCCATGACGTTCATGGTGCCCGGGGTCGAGCCGATCCCTAGGATGCACGTCACACCGGCGTCCTTGGCCTGCTTGTCCATCTTGAGCTGCCGGAGGGCCTGGTGGTACAGGCCGCCCAGATCGATGTAGTGGATACCCGCCTTGATTGCGCAGTCCATGATGGGGACGTTCAGGTCGTACCAGGCGCTGTTGATCACGCAGTCCCAGTTCTTGAACTCCCGCTTGAGGGCGTCGTTGTCCCGCGCGTCGAGCTTCAGCGGCACCGCCCGATCGTCCTTCCACACGTTCGCGAAGGCCTTGGCCTTGTCCAAGTTCCTTCCCGCAATCCCAACGCGCTGCACACCAGGGCTTTCGAGAAGATCGGGCACGGTGGACTGGGCCATCGCCCCGTATCCCCCCAGAATGAGCA
>JAWOML010000042.1:0-4936 GCA_033852515.1 Thermoplasmata archaeon
TACCTTGTCCATGTTCTCACTTCTGCCGACACAACAGCCTTGAGTCGCAAGGCGTAGGGAAAAATTCCTTCCGCGCGAGATCAGACGATGTGGGCTGGTTCCGTCTTACGGTCCGCTCCTATAAGAACGTTCGGTAAGGTGCACGCATGGAGGCGCGCCACTCCGTGGCGCGGAGACGCTTCGACCCCGAGCCTTCCGACCGTGCGCCGTCCGCGCGCGAAAAGAGAATACGGACGGATGCGCTTCGGATGGCATGGCAGCGGAGGGGAAGCGGGTCAAGCCGGCTGCCGCAGGCGGAGCGCCGTTCGGCCTGGGGCAGACGAAGCCCCATCACTTCGTGGAGATTGCGAAGACGATCTGGCGGAACAAGCATGCGCCCGCGTTCACGTGGCGGATCTTGCGGGATGGGGTTTGCGACGGCTGCGCGCTGGGTACCAGCGGCCTCCACGACTTCACGATGAAGGGCGTGCATCTCTGCACGGTCCGTCTGGAGCTCCTGCCGCTGAACACGTCCGGCCCGCTAGATGTCCGTCTCCTCGAGGATGTCTCCGGCCTGCATGCCCTTTCCTCGCGTGCCCTTCGAGAACTCGGGCGGTTGCCGTTCCCCATGGTCCGCCGGCGGGGGGACCGCGGGTTCCGGCGGATCTCGTGGAACGAGGCCCTTGATCTGGCCGCCACGAAGATTCGCACCACGACGCCGGATCGCCTGGCTTTCTTCATCACCTCGCGCGGCGTGACCAACGAAACGTACTACGTCGCGGGGAAGGTGGCCCGCTTCCTCGGCACGAACCAGATCGACAACTCGAGTCGCCCCTGCCACTCCCCGAGCACCACGGGATTGAAGGCCGCCGTGGGCGCGCCTGCGTCGACCTGCTCCTACCGTGATTGGATCGGGACGGACCTCATCGTGTTCTTCGGGAGCGACGTGCCCAACAACCAGCCCGTGACCACGAAGTACCTCTACTACGCCAAGGAGCAGGGGACCCAGGTCGCGGTCGTGAACCCGCTCCGGGAACCCGGGTTCGAGCGGTACTGGATCCCGTCCGTTGCGCGAAGCGCGATCGTGGGCACCAAGATCGCGGACCACTTCTATGAGATTCACACAGGCGGCGACATCGCGTTCATCAACGGGGTCCTGAAGCACCTCATCGCAAGCGGGAAGGTCGATCAGGAGTTCATCGCGCGGAACACGGTGGGCTTCGAGGACCTGTGGCGCGCGCTTGACGCGCAACCCTGGGAGCTCCTCGAGAAGCAATCGGGCGTCTCCCGCGAGCGCATGATCGACTTCGCGAATCGCTATGCGGCCGCGAAGACGGCCGTGTTTGTCTGGAGCATGGGAATCACCCAGCACCGCTTCGGCACGGAGAACGTGAAGGCGATCGCGAATTTGGCTCTGGCCCGCGGAATGATCGGCCGTGAACACTGCGGCCTGATGCCCATCCGAGGTCACAGCGGGGTCCAGGGCGGCTCCGAGATGGGCGCCCAGCCCGCGGCGTACGGGATTGGGTTCCCAGTGAACGAGGCCTCCGCGGCGCGTTTCGAGCAGCTCTGGGGCTTCCGTCCGCCCATGACGCCCGGGATGACCGCGGTCGGCATGATTGACGCGGCGCATGCCGGACATCTGGACGTCCTCTACTCCCTGGGCGGCAATTTCCTGGAGACGCTGCCCGAGCCCGCGTACGTTCGGGAGGCGCTGGAGCGCGTTCCGCTCCGAATTCACCAAGACCTGATCCTAACCTCTGCCGCGCTCGCGGAGCCCGCGGACATCGTCTTGCTGCTGCCCGCGCAGACCCGGTACGAGCAGCGGGGCGGCGGCACGGAGACCTCGACCGAGCGGCGCGTGTACTTCTCCCCTGAGATCCCCGGGCGACGGGTGGGTGAGAGTCGACCCGAGTGGGAGATCCTCATGGACCTCGCAGAGAGGGTCCATCCCGACCGACGTCAACTCGTCCACTTCGACGATGCCGCGGCCGTGCGGGCGGAGATCGCGCGTGTGCTTCCCACGTACGACGGCATCCAGGCCCTGCGCGCCAAGGGGGACGCGTTCCAGTGGGGCGGGCCGGGGCTCTGCACGGACGGCCGGTTCGACACGCCGGATGGCAAGGCTCACTTCACCTCGCTTCGACCCCCCGACGTGGACCTGCCGCCGGGCCAGTTCATTCTGAGCACGCGCCGCGGGAAGCAGTTCAACTCCATGGTCCAGGCGGAGGTCGACCCGCTCCTGGGCGCTCGCCGGACGGACATCTTGATGAGCGCGGAGGATGCCGCGGCAGTCGGCGTGCGGGAGGGCGACCCCGTCGTCGTTGGGAACCACATCGGATCCCTCCAGGGCACCTGCAAGATCGTCCCGCTCCGTCCGGGGAATGTGCAGGCCTACTGGCCCGAGGCCAACGTGATCATCCGCCGCGGCGTGACGGATCCCGCCTGCGAGATGCCCGACTACAATGCCCTGGTCGAGATCCGGCCCGCGACCGGTGCGGGAGGACGGCCATGAGTCGCAGCGGATCGCGACAGGCGAACGTTCAGAGGGTCCGCGAGCAGGGTCGGCAAGACCGTGTAGACGAACTCGCGGTCGAAGAACCCCTTGAGATCCGAATCCGCCACGCTCGGGATGGCGGCAGGCCACAAAGTGTCTCCGTGACCATGCGGACCCCAGGAAACGACTTCGAGCTCGCCGTGGGGTTCCTGTTCACGGAGGGCGTGCTCCGCGGCCGGGAAGATCTTCGTTCCGTGGGATCCGCGCGCAGCCATGTCAGCGGATCCTCGGAGAACGTTGTGGATGTCATCCTGGAGGATGGCGTGGCGTTCGACGTCCCGCAAGTTCGGCGGAACTTCTACACGACCTCGTCCTGCGGCGTGTGCGGGAAAGCGTCCCTGGAGGCCATCCGCGTCTCCGGAGTCCGCCCGCCGCCGTCCGACCGGCCTCGGGTGCCAGCCTCCATCCTACCGCTCCTCCCGGACCGGCTCCGGGAAGGGCAGACCCTGTTCGCGGCCACCGGCGGCCTCCACGCCGCGGGGCGCTTCAGCGCGGGAGGTGAGCTCCTCTCGCTGAGGGAGGATGTGGGCCGCCACAACGCCGTGGACAAGCTCGTCGGCGAGCGGGTCCTCGCGGGTCGAGTGCCGCTGAACGAGGAGATCCTCGTCGTGAGCGGCCGCGCGAGTTTCGAGATTCTTCAGAAGGCGGCCGTCGCCGGTTTCCCCGTCGTGGTCGCAGTCGGAGCGCCTACGAGCCTGGCTGTGGACCTGGCCCGGGAATTCGGACTCACGTTGATCGGGTTCGCCCGCGCGGGCGGATACAATGTCTACGCAGGACGCGAGCGCCTTCTCGACCCCCTCGTTGCGGAGCCCCGGCCATGAGCGATTTCTCCGACGGGCCTGGACCATCCGCTACGGGCCTCATCCTGGCCGGGGGCGCATCGCGTCGCTTCGGCGCGCCCAAGGCGTTGGCTCGCTTCCGCGGCCGGCGTCTCATCGAGTGGGTAGCCTCGGCGTTGGAGCCGTCGTGCGCGGAGATCCTGGTATCCATCGGAGCCCAAGCGGACGCGAGCG
Source organism: Thermoplasmata archaeon (assembly GCA_033852515.1). Classification (GTDB taxonomy): domain Archaea; phylum Thermoplasmatota; class Thermoplasmata; order RBG-16-68-12; family RBG-16-68-12; genus RBG-16-68-12. The sequence continues at coordinate 3,550 of JAWOML010000042.1, forward strand.
CAGTTCAGGAAGCCGTGCCCAGGGCCCGGCTGGTACGGGACCTTCGGGTCGATCGGGGCCCAATCGAAGGCCTCGGACGCGGGCTGCTAGCCGCGCGGGCTCCCGTCGTGTGTGTGGCTCCGTGCGATGCACCGCTCCTCCGTCCCGGGTTCCATTCCGACCTCGTGCGCGTCCTGGGCAAGCACGAGGCCGCGGTCCCGCGTCCCGAGACCATGGACCCTGTCCGCGCCGTCTACCGCCGAGATGCCGCTCTCCGCGTGCTCCGCTGCGGCGGCGATTCCATCGGATCCCCATCCGCCCTCGTCGATCGACTGGATGCGGTGTTCCTCGAACGCGACGCGCTTCTCCGCGCGGATCCCACCCTGGCGTCGTTCATCGACGTGAACCGGACGGAGGATCTGGCCCGCGCCTCCGAGGAAGCCCCGCGACTCCTCGGGCGAGTCGCGGCAACACCCGCAGGTTCTTGACACGCCGCGGTCTTGAGAGCTCCGCGATTCGCATGGCCGAGCCGCAGACCGGGAGCGAGATCATCGTGGATTGCCCCTACTGCAACCACGCCTGGAAGGCGGAACCCCGCTGGATCTCGGGTCCCTGTCCGAGCTGCGGGCGCATGGTCTACCGGTACATGGACCCCCAGCACGACTGAGGCCGACGAGAAGGTTCAAGCCCGGAGGACAGCTACCTAGGTCCACCCGAGGGACCTAGTTGGCGCGCGCGGATCTCACGACGGCCATCCTGCGTTCGATTCAGCAGGGCGCCACGTACGGCTACCAAATCCACCGAGCCCTCGCGGACTCGGGCCAGGAAATCCGGCTGAACCATCTGTACCCTGTCCTCAAGCGCATGGAGGAGGAGGGTCTCGTCCACGCGAACGAGACCCCCGGGGAGCGCGGGCCCAAACGGCACGAGTATGCGATCACGGCGAAGGGCCGGGACTACCTGGACGACGTCCTCTTTGACGCGATCGCCATGGTCCGCCTCGCGTACTTGGAGTACCTGGCGTCGGACCGCACGACCATGGAGCGCGCGTTGGACATCCTCGCCCGATTCATACCGCACGCGAAGCTGCACGGGCGGACCGCCCTCGTCGTGCCGCCCGGGTACCTGAGCGAGATCAACTTCCGCTGGTTCCTGTTCCAGCTGTTCGACGTGGTCCAAGGGGACATCTTCCTCGTCCGGCCCCAGGGCACGTTCGAAATCGAGGAGCCGCGCCTCACGCTCCTGGACGGGGGCGAGTCCTATGTCCCGCTGCGGGACAATTACGTGGATCAGTCCGTCCTCGTCTGGGTGCCGCGGCCGCGGCAGTGGCCGCGCCCCATCGAGGAGGCCACGCGGATCATCCGCCCGCCGGGGCTCTTGGCCATCATTCTTCCGGATGCGCTCCTGG
>JAWOML010000043.1:0-9251 GCA_033852515.1 Thermoplasmata archaeon
CGTCGAAGTCGTCCAGGACCGCGCGGAGCTGTGCCCGGATCTCGGCGGCAGGGAGAGGGAAGATCGACGTGACCGTGCGCGTGTTCTGGGCCGTGATGCACGTGAGGACAGACGTCCCGTGGACGCCGACGGCGGCGAAGGACTTGAGGTCCGCCTGGATGCCGGCGCCTCCGCCGGAATCGCTACCCGCGATGGTCAGGGCCGCCCGCATCGCCGCAACGATGAGGCACCCTTGCTTAAGGATGACGCCGCGGCCATTGCGTCCGCATCCACCCCGGCCGCAGCGTTATATAGAACGTGACTCATCCGAACGTCCCATGAGGGCGCGGAGCGGCCACATCAAGTTCGACAAGAAGGTTCGATGGAAGAACCTCGTCCCCGCCTTCAAGCCCATGTTCCTCAAGTTCCTCGAGGAGACCCAGCAGCTCCCGGAGGACATGGAGAGCGTGGAGGTCCTCGTGGAGGAGAACCTGCGGGACCTGCGCCTGAACCGGAAGCCCGAGGGCTACAACCGGGAGGGGATTATGCGCATGATCTTCCCCCTGTCCAACGACGTGGAGTTCTACATCTATGGACGCGGGAAGACCGTGGAGGTCGCCCGCGTGACGGAACAGGTGAGCCGCGTCCTCCAGAAGTACCGCCTGAAGCACACGATCGAGTGGGACAAGCTCCTCCTGTTCGCGGACAAGAAGGAGTAAGCGGCTACCCTTCCAGCCGAACCGCCTCGACCGTGGAGTACGCGGGTCCCGTCGGCCCCAGGACGCTTTTCTTGAGGCGGATCTCCTCGATGCGTGCCTCCCCCAGGTCGTCCGATTCGTGGGCCCGGAGGAGCGCCCCCACGGCGTCCATCCGCCGACCGCCCCGGACGCGGGCCAGGGTCACGTGGGCAGCCCAGGGTCGCCGCTCGGGCTCGAAGCCCAGGGCCGCGAGGTCTGCGTCCAGAGATCGGGCCATCCTCGCGAGGGGCTCGACTCCCTGGATGCCGACCCAGAGCACGCTGGGCCGGCCGAGGTTCGGGAAGGCGCCCGTCCCACGGACATGGACCGTGAACGCTGCGACGCCGGAAGCGGCTTCGCGCATGGCGGACACAATTTCGGGGATCAATCCCTCTTCCGTGTCGCCCAGGAACTTCAGGGTCAGATGGACCTGCTCCAGGGAGACCACCTTGAGGTCCCGGCTCGCCTCGCGCAGGTCCCGGGCCAGGGCCTCGAGGCGCGGCAGCGGCGGAAGGTCCGCGGAGATGAACGCGCGGAACGGCATCGTCACCCGCCTCCAGGGACCGCCGTCCCGCATGCGGGACATGGACCGCCTCGGGCTGACCAAGCCAGGGCCTTCCCGCATTTCGGACACCGGGGCGCGGTCGCGGAGACGAACCCGCCGCGGTCGTCCACCTCGCCCTTGGCCAGACCCTCCCGGATTGCGAGCTTCAGGATCTTCGTCGCGTCCGCCTCCGAGACGTCCAGCTGCTTCGCGAGCGTCTGGGCGTCCACCACTCCGGCATCCTCCGCGAGCTTCGCTGCATGGGCCAGGGCTAGGTCGCGGACGTAGAGACGTCGCCAGTGGCGGAGGAAGCCGAGCCCCGGCACGAAGAACACCGCGGCGCAGAGGGCGGCCGCGGAGCTCTCGAATACGCGACCGAGCCCGAAGGCCACCGCCGCAAGAACGGCCGCCGCGCCGGCGGCCCAGAAGCAGAACAGCATGAGACTGCGGTACAGCGAGGCCCGCCGCAAGGGGACAACCTCACTCCGAGACCCGGGTCCCGTGGAACGGCCGGTTCAGGATCGCGGCCTCGAGAGCCTCCAGGTCCCGGCCCCGCACCACATTCATGGGGATGCGGTCCCGCGCGAGAACCCGCGCGGCCACGGGATCGAAGACGACGCTAGGGCCGGCGGCTCGGTGGCCCTCCCCCGACAGGCGGACCAGCTCCGCGAAGTCCAGATGCTCCAGGAGGCGCGCGCCCGAGTCCTTCCGAGGGTCCGACGTATAGACGCCGTCCACGGAGGTCGCGTTCACGATCCTCGCAGCGCCCACGAACCGCGCCAGGGACGCGCTGACCCGGTCCGTCGTGTGACCCGGTCGCGTGCCCGCCATGATTACGATCCGGTAGCGCCGCGCGAGCCGCGCGGCATCTGCATACGTTCGGGCGGGCTCCGGGTTCGCCCGACCCTTGAGCGCGAGCCCCAGGAGCCGCGCGTTCATCCGCGTGACCCCGATGCCCAGCTCGTCGAGATGCCGCTCCGAGACGCGCCTCGCGCGACCCGTCTCGATGTAGTACCGCGCGATCCGTCCGCCGCCTGTGACCAGGAACAACTGGAGCTTCGCCGCGACGCGCTGCAGGAGTTCCGTTAGGGCGCCCAGGAACGCCGCGTCGTCTTCGCCAGGGACCAGGACCGAACCTCCCAGGGAGACGACGACTTTCTCCATACAGCCTCGCGGTCCGCGCGAACGACGGCGGACGATAAAAAGTGTTCGACACGGCCGCATCGTCGGCGCGCATGCGCGTCGTCTCGCGAACTGCTTTATAGCGCAAGGACGTTGGGTCGATGAAATGGCCGAAATGTCGGAGATGGACAAGTACAAGTTCCGTCGCGCCCTCGAGGAGATCGAGGCCGCACAGGGTCGGGGGACGGAGCTCGTCAGCGTCTACATTCCACCCAACCGTCCCATCTTCGACGTGACGAACTACCTCCGCGGCGAGATCTCCCAGTCCTCGAACATCAAGAGCCAGACCACGCGGAAGCACGTGCAGCAGGCGATCGAATCCTGCGTTTCCCGCATCAAGGGGTACCGCATGCCGCCGCCCAACGGCCTCGTGGTCTTCGCGGGCCACAAGCAGATCGGCGCGGACCAGACCGAGATGGTCGCGTTCGTCTTGGAGCCGCCGGAGGCCGTGCAGTCGTTCCTCTACCGGTGCGACTCCAAGTTCTACACGGAGCCGCTCCACGAGATGATGACGGAGAAGGAACTCTACGGCCTCGTCGTGATCGACCGGTCCGAGGCCACGGTGGGGCTCCTTCGCGGGAAGCGGATCGAGGTCCTGAAGAACATGCAGTCCCTCGTGCCGTCCAAGCACCGGATGGGCGGGCAGAGCGCGCGACGGTTCGAGCGCCTCATTGAGATCGCGGCCCACGAGTGGTACGAGAAGGTCGCGGACGTCATGACGGACGCCTTCCTCAGCCGCCCCGAGACCAAAGGGATCATCATCGGCGGCCCGGGGTACACGAAGGAGTACTTCGCGACCCAGGACTACATCCACCACGAGCTGAAGAAGAAGGTCCTCGAGCCGTACCTGGACACGGGCTACACGGACGAGTACGGCCTGCGCGAGCTCGTCGAGAAGGCCCGGTCGCTCCTCTCGAACCTGGACCTCATGCGGGAGAAGACGCTGGTCCAGCGGCTCATGGAAGAGATCCGTAAGGAGGAGGGAGGCCTCGCGGCGTACGGCGAGGAGCAGGTGCGCCACGCGCTCCAGCTCGGGGCCGTGGACACCCTTCTGGTCTCCGAGGGCCTCCGCAAGCTCCGCCTCAAGCTGAGGTGCGCCAACGGGGACTGGCAAGGCGAACGCACGCTCGCCGATGAGGCGGCCTTGCCCAAGTGCCCCCAAGACGGCGGGAACCTCACCGTGGCCGACAAGAAGGACATCATCGAGGAGTTCAATGGGCTCGCGTCTCAGTCGGGGACCAAGGTGGAGCTAATCTCCAAGGACTCCGAGGAGGGCGAGCTCTTCCTCCGCGCGTTCGGCGGTATCGCCGCGATCCTTCGGTACCGGGTGGCGTGATGGCCCGCGACCCCTGGGCCGAGATGCGGCGGAAGGCGGACGAGGTCCGTGAGGGGATCGAGCGAACCCTGGGGGTGAGGTCGTCCTCGCCGCTCCAGGAGGCTCCTGAGGGGAAGGGCGCGTTCTCCCTGGCCACGTTCGCGTACGCCAAGGAGCTCGGCAAGCCCCCGAACGTGATCGCGAATGAGGCGGCAAAGGCCGTGGTCTCGCTGCCCTTCGCTCCCCTCCAGGTGGCGGGTCCGTACGTGAACTTCGTACCCGACCCGGCCGCCTTCGCGGTGACCGTGATTCAGGCCGTGCAGGCCTCGGGCCAAGCGTACGGGACGTCGGTCGTGGTCCCCACCAAGGTCCTGCTCGAGCACACGAGCACGAACCCCACGGGCCCCCTCCACGTGGGCCGCGCAAGGAACCCGATCTACGCCGACGCGCTCGGGCGCCTCCTGCGGATGGCCGGCTTCCAGGTCACACGGGAGTATCTCGTGAACGACGTGGGCCGGCAGATGGTCGTCCAGTACTGGGGCACGCGCCACCTCGCGCCCGCCGAGGTCGGACCGCCGGACGTCGACAAGGCGGATTACCGCTTCATCAAATACTACCAGAAGGCCACGGCAATCTTCGAGTCGGACCCCACGGCCAAGGCCGACGTCACGGAGATGATCCAGCGGTTCGAGCAAGGGGACGTCGAGCTGACCCGGGAGGTGCGCAAGGTCGCGGAGGAGGTCCTCCGGGGCATCCTGGAGTCCCTCGCGCGCATCGGCGTTTCGTTCGACACCTTCTTCTGGGAGAGCGATGCGATCCTGGACGGGAGCGTCCAGCGGGTCATCGAGCGGCTCATGCCGCTGAGCCGGGAGGAGGAGGGGGCCCACTTCCTGGACCTGTCCTCGTTCGGCCTGGAGGGGGACGCGGCCAAGTACTTCTTCGTCCGGAAGGATGGCACCTCGCTCTATACGACCCGGGATATCGCGTACCACCTGGACAAGATGGGCCGCTGCGATGTGGCGATCAACGTCCTCGGGGAGGACCAGAAGCTCACGTTCCAGCGGCTCAAGGCCGCCTTCCAGCTCATGGGCATCGACTGGGCCCCCGAGACCGTGTTCTACGCGTTTGTGAGCCTCCCTGAGGGCAAGATGTCCACCCGGAAGGGCCGCGTGGTGAATCTGGACGACCTGATCGACGAGGCGGTCCAACGGGCATACGAGGAGGTCTCCAAACGCCGCGAGGACCTTCCGGAGGCCCGGAAGCGGGAGATCGCGGAGTTCGTCGGCGTGGGCGCGGTCCGGTACAACATCGTCCGCGTGCAGGCCGAGAAGCGGATCGTGTTCAAGTGGGAGGAGGCCCTGAACTTCGAGGGCAGCTCGGCCCCGTTCCTGCAGTACGCCCACGCGCGGGCCTGCAGCATCCTGGACAAGGCGGGCGCGCGGACGGCCGGCGACGCACGCCTCCTCGTGCATCCCCAGGAGCAGCTCCTGATCCGAAAGATCGCCAAGTTCCCAACCGAGGTCCGGGAGGCCGCGACGAGCCGCCGCGTCCACGCGGTGGCCACGTTCGCCGCGGACCTGGCGTCCCAGTTCAACCAGTTCTACCGGGACTGCCCCGTCCTCACCGCGGAGACCACGGCGCTCCGGGCCGCTCGCCTGGACCTGGTCGGGGCATTCCAGGTGGTCCTAGAGAACACCCTGGGGAGCCTCGGGCTTACGGCTCCGAGGGAAATGTGAGAACCGGACGGGGCCAAAAGGGAAAAGGGAAGAGGAGCGCCGTCACAGGCGCTTCTTCTCTTCCTTGACTTCCTTCTCCTTGCGGGGCTTCTCCCTGCCACCCTCTTCCTTGCCGCCACGCTCGCCACGGCGGAGGCGCATGGGCTGCCAGTCGCCCGCCTTCACCTTGCGCCGGTAGTACATGGCGAAGATGACGACCAAGAAGACGCCCACGATCGCACCCACAATCGCGTAGTTCACCCACGCGGGCTGGTTGACCACGATGTTCATGGTCACCGTGTTCTCCGAGGTGATCACGGTGAAGGGCTCGTTGCGATCCGCCGCCGTGATGGTCAGGGTCTTGTTCCCCTGTCCCGTGACGGTCACCGTGATGTGCAGGGTCACCGTCGCGCCCGAGGCGATCACATTGCCCGGGACCGAGGCGCCCGTCGCGTTCACCAGGGTGAAGCTCGTGGCCAAGCTGCCCACGCCGCTCTCGACCACCGTGACGTAGACCTGGCTCGCGGGGCCGCGGCTCGGCTTGTTCGTCAGGTTCAGGGTGATCGTGATGGCCGTGCCGCTGTCCGGGTGGTCATTGTCCACCTTGTTCGAGGCCGTGTTGATGTACGTGTCGGGGTGCTTCGTCCAGTCCACCTGGACCGTGACGTTGTCGAAGAAGTAGCCCGTGTTCGGCTTGCCCGAGCCGAACCCCGTGTCCCGGACCGCGAGCTTCACCTCGTAGCTCGAGTTGAAGGTGCTCCAGGCGAACGTAATGTTCACGCCCCACATGGGGATGCTCGTGCCCGTCTTGCTCCAGACGGGTCCCGGGATGGTCCAGGAGAAGTTCAGCGCGTCCAGCTTGTCGTAGTCGTCCGTGGTCTTGGAGGCGTTGAACGTGTAGTTCCGGCCCTCCACGAGGTTGGACGTCGGAGCCCACTCGTTCGAGGGGTCCAGGATCGTGAAGCCGGGCACGGGCGCGGCCGTGTCGTTCACGGTGACGGTCATCGTCGCGTTCACGGCCACGTGGTTGCCCACGCTGTCCGTCACATTGAGCGAGACGTTGAACCGACCGGGCTTGCTGAAGGTCCAGTTGACCACGCGGCCCGAGGCGTCCACGATGTGGTCGCCGTTGAAGTCCCAGGCGTAGCCTGAGTTCGGGATGACGCCCGTCTTGCCCGCGTACGCGAGGTCCGAGGACAAGCTGCCGTCGAACCGAACCATGGCGCCCTCGTTGATGGACAGGCTGCCACCCACAGCCGAACCGGTCGTCCGGTTCGTGCGGAAGTCCGCGGTCGGCGGGGTCCCATCGACCCAGACCAGGATATTGCGGTACGTGCGGTTCCCGCCCGCTTGGCGCACGGTCAGGTTCACGACGAACTCGCCCGAGTTCGTGTACTTGAACACGGGTTGGATTCCGTATCCCAGGAACGAGCTCGTGGTCACGTTGGACTCGAACTCCCACGTGAAGTTGGCCTTGGTGATGTCGCCCACGGGGTCCGTGCTCTCTGCCGCGCTGAACGTGAGGTTCGCGCTCTCCGCGACGTAGGCCCGGTAGTTCTGGAAGGTCGCGTTGACCACGTAGAACTTGCCCGTCGGTCCGAGGACCTTGGCCCTCGCGGTGCCGTTCAGGGACTGCTGGATGACCATGCGGATCTGGGGCGTGATCCCCGTGCCCACGACGCCGGGATCCACGAGGACGTGCGTGTATCCGTACGTCGTGATCGCCGGCGGGGTCGTCGAGGGCAGGATCGTGTCCGAGGCCATCTCATAGGCCTGGGGCAGCTCCACCAGGTACGACTGGTTCTGGTAGACCGTCGTGTTCGTGTCCGGGTACACGGTCATGTTGAGGTAGTACTTGGGCTGCCCGTACGTGACCCACGATGTCGTCTTGAGGTGGTACGTGGTCGTCGTGTTGATCCAGACCTTGGCGCCCGGCGTCAGGAGCGTGTTGCTCACCGCGACCGTGTACGAGGTCATCGTGGAGTTGTACGACTTCCCGTCCGTGAGGAGGAAGCTATCCGTCGTCACGTAGGCCGGGCCGTTGCCACGGAGCCAGTTCGTGAACGCCGTCAGTTCCGGAGCGCCGATCGTCCCCGAGGAGTCGCCGAGACTGTACGAGATCTGCAGGCGCAGGTCCCGAAGACCCGCAGGGCCCAGCCCGGACAGCGTGGAGTACGCGTTCAGGGTCAGGTTCCGGTAGATTGTGAAGTTGTTCCAGTCCCGGGTGCCGTGGGCCGCCGAGTAGAACTGGACCGTGTTCTGGTATTGCTCGGGCGACGCCGGCATGAGGGCCGCATCCTGCGAGACGGTGCCGCTGCTCAAGGTCAAGGACGTCTCGAAGGACTGGTAGCCGTTCGCGGCGACGATCATGAGGTACGTGCCGGGCGGCGCGTTGAACGTGAACAGGCTGCCGCTCACGACGGCCTTGATCACCTTGGACCCGTTGTAGACCGGGAGGGACGCACTGTAGAGCCACCCGACCAGGCCCGCCGACACGAACTGGTTCGCCGCGTTGCGGGCATGGCCCGTGACGGTCACCTGGGTCTGGAGGGTCAGGACGATGGTGCCCGAGGCGGAGATCGTCATCTGCTCGATGAACGGAGCGTAGCCGTTCGCGGTCACGCGCACCTCGAAGAGGTCCGTCCACAGGCCCGCCACGCTGCGTCCCGTGGTCGCGTTCGTGATGTTCGTGAAGACCAGGGCCGACCAGGGGGTCGGGAGGCGGGAGGCTTTGTACACGGAGAGGGTCGCGCCGCCCACGGGGGACGTGGCCTGGTTCTGGACCTGGAAGGTCACGAAGTTCGTGGCCGTGGGTTGGGCCTCAAGGCAGATGTTCTCGTTGACCGTGACGCTGCCATCGAACCGGAAGGGCGACGTGGTCTTGTTCGCGTAGTATCCGGTCTTGGACGCCGACATCGTGTAGTTCGAGCTGGGTGGCGTGAACGTGAAGACGCCGTCGGATCCCGCGGTCGTGGTCAGCGGGGCCAGGATGCCGTCCGCGTCATTCAATACGACCTGGGCCCCGGGAACGACGACACTGGTGGGTCCGTTGCAGACGTAGACCACACCCGTGACCTGGTTGCTCTGAGCCCTGGCTGTCGCGGGCAGGAGGGCCATCGCGCTCAGGACGAGCGCGAGCAGCACCAAGGCTGCCGCGAATCCACGGTGATCGCGGGTAGACATCCGGTTTCTCTCCTATTCAGCACTTCATTCCGGCTCTCTTCCCTAGGGATGAGAGCCGGAGGATGCGGCGAATCGAGTGGGGGTATTTAAGTATGATGGAATCACCTTCGAACCGCCGGTCCCTCCGAAAACTCCATAGCGACTCCTCCCATGCGGCGGCGTGGCCTCCGAGTATGCGTTGGCGGCCGCGACGGTCATCTTCGTCGCGACCTACGTGCTCATCTCCATGCGCAATCTCGGGCGGTTCTCGCTGGACCGTCCCGCGGTCGCGCTGCTCGGGGGCGCGCTCATGCTCGTCGCGGGCATCGTGTCGCCGCCGGACGCCATGGCGTCCATCAACTTGGACGTGATCCTCCTCCTCGTCGGCATGATGCTCCTCGTGTCCGGCCTGGACGTCTGCGGCTTCTTCGACCTCGTCTCCACGCGGATCGCGGGGTGGGCCAAGAGCCAGGTCGCTCTCCTCGCGGGCCTCATGATCGCCGCGGCGTTCCTGTCCGCGCTCGTCCTGAACGACGCGATCGCCCTGCTCATGACGCCCATCGTGGTCCGCAGCGCCCGGACGCTGAAGGTGCGGCCCGTCCCGTACCTCGTGGCCC
>JAWOML010000044.1:0-3067 GCA_033852515.1 Thermoplasmata archaeon
CCAGACGTCGTCCACGGGCGTGGTGATCCACCACTACGAGCGGGCGGGGGACGTCAAGTACGGCCAGCCCCCGGGCACCTGATTGACGAGGCGAGGGCCGCGCGCCTCGCGGGACCGCGAGCAATCCGATTCGGGAAGGCCACGCTCCCGGCTACGGCTTCGGTTCGGCAGGCGGGGTCTCGTCCTTCTCGGACGCCTTCGGCTTCTTCATGGGCTGTCCCTGGATCGCGAGGCGAATCTGCTTGAGCCGCCGCGGCACCAGGACGGCGAGGGCGATCGCCGCGGCCGCGGTGGCCACGAGGCACGCCACGGAGACCACGACGACGATCAGGAGCACACCCAGGATGTCCCCGAGGCCACTGAGGTTGAACGGGTTGGTCCCGTTGCCCGAGGTGCCACCGCTCCCGCCACTCTGCACGTTCAGCGTGGCGCTCGCGGAGCCATGGTCCCCGGCGTTGTCCGCGACGTCGAGGTGCGCGTTGTAGTTCCCTGTCGACGTGGGGTCGCAGGGATAATTCGCCGATGCGGAGTTCTGCGTCATGGGCTGGTTCGACGGGTTGCAGTTCGGGATCGAACTGTTGAACCAGAGGTAGTACGGCGTGGAGCCGCCCGAGATGCTGACCTGGATCTGCGTCTGGCTCCCGACGGACACGGGGTTGGGGGCGAACGAGAGGCTAACGGTCAGCGCCGCAGCCGTCCGGATCGGGATGGGGGCCGCCCCGGCGGGCGGTGCGACCACGAATGCGAGCACGGCCCCGACGAGGAGGACCGCCAACAGAATCTTGGGTTCCATGGGAACACCCTCTGGCGGGGGGCGTCCGTTCGAGCGTATATCAAACCTCGGAGCCCCTTCTCAGGAATGGAACTGCTCGGCGGCGCGGCGCCGCGAATCCTTTAAGCGCCCGGCGCCCAATGCGTGGGTCGGGTGGAGAGATGCAGCCGGGATCTGCTACGCAACCTCCGTCTCCGCCGCGGCGGGACACGATGGTCGTCCTCATCGTGGTCGCTGTAGTCGTCGTCGCAGGCTCGCTCGTCATGGCGTTCCTGTGGTACAACATGACGTCGGGGCTCATGACCTACATCCCCGCCAAGCCGGTCGTCGTGATGGCCGCAAGCTGCCCGACCAACACGGGCGCGGACCTCCAGGTGGCAGAATCCTACCCTGCGGTGTCGCCCGCGAAGTACAAGATCAATGTCCAGGTAGGCACGGTCTTCGGCACGGCACAGCCCGCGCCCACGGCGCCGGGCACGCCAGCCCTGATCGATGTGAATGGTGCATCCTACGTGGTCACATGGCAGAATCCCGGAGGTTCGGGGAACCTCAGCATGGGGGACCACCTCACCCTGCGGTACCCCACGGGGGCCAACGCTCCGCGCAATGACACGCAGATGACGTTCTACCTGCTCTGGGCGGCGGATGGCTCCATCATCACCCAGGCATCGTTCATGCTCTCGTCGTACCTCCCTGGGACCAAACCCTCCGTGGTCACGAATCTGACCCAGACCTCGGGCGGCGTCACGTTCCTGCTCACCTGCGTCCTGCCGACGGAACTTCCCTCATCCTTCAAGGTGAACATCCAGAACGCGACGAACCTCGCGACGGGCACGGCCCAGCCCTTGCCGACGAAGAGCGGCTACGCGGTCACCGTCACGGTGAGCGGCGTCGCGTTCACGATCGCGTGGGACGACAACGACGGGTCGGGATCCCTCAGCCCGGGCGACACGCTCGTGGTCACGTATACCGCAGCCGCGGCCAGCCACTGGAACTTTCTGCTGATCTGGGCGGCCGACGGGTCCGTCCTCCCGACAAATACGAGCTGGCAGGTGTAGCAGGCCGCGGTCTCGTACGGACCGAATTCGGGAACCGGCTTCACGCCTTCACGAAAAGTGGGGGGCGCAGCCCGCCGAAGGGCGCTGCACCCTCCCATAGACCGACCGAGGTTCGCTTCTCGCTTCAGCCGCCAACGGGCGTGCCGTGGTTGTACACCGCCGCGGGCACGACCGCGCACATGAATGCGAAGCCCGCGTCGACCTTGATCGCGTCGCCCGACGTCAACACCTGGGTGACCCCGTCCAACGTCGTGATGTGCTGGGTGGCCGCAGGGGCGTTCGTGAACAGGATGATCCACACGTGCCAGGCGATGTTGAAGTCCCCTCCGCTCCCGGGCGCCGCCACGAGGTGGTCGTGGCCGGGCACCAGGCTCGGATTCGTGCCATACACGCTGGGCATGATCGTTGTAGCGACCCCCGCAATCAGGCCGTCGTGGTCGGGACAGTTGCCCGGGACCCCCATGCAGTTCAGGGTGCCCACGCCAGACCCGGCAGGGTAAACGACGAGGTAGAGCGGGGCCGAAGCCGTTGGATTGGAGACCACGGGGAACGGAGCATTGATCGGCGTCAGCAGATAGATGATGTTGCCGTTCATGTCGTTGTAGGCCGGCTCCACCGTGCTCTGACCCACCATGTTTTCCCCGCTCGGCAGGCTGCCGTCGGCCCGAGCCATCGGCGCCGCGAGGACCGCAGGAACGATTGCCATTGCAAGCACACACAATACGACGAGTCCCTTCAACCGCACGCTTCTCTTACTCCCGGATGGAACCCCCATCCTCGCGCCTGGATTTAGGCCGCCCTATACCAGCCTATTGGTACAGGTTTTGCCTGGCACGGCGGCCACAGTGTGCACGACGCACTCACTCGAGCACGTGGATGTTCCGCTTCGCGGACATCTCCTTGAGGATCTTCGGCCACACGGCCACGGAGACCTCGCCCAGATGGGCCTTGCGCAGGAGGAGCATCTGGGTCCGACTCTGCCCGATGCCGCTGCCCACGCTCAAAGGGATCTCGCCCTTCATGATCGCGCGGTGGTACGGGAGCTTGAGGTTGTCCAGCTGGCCGGACATCTCCAGCTGCGTCCGCAGGGTCTTCGCGGTCACGCGGATCCCGCCCGACATGAGCTCGTGCCGGCGGCGCGTCACGGGGTTCCAGACCAGGATGTCCCCGTTGAGCCCGTGCATGGGCCGCCCGTCCTCGGACCGGGTCTCCGCGACCCAGTCGTCGTAGTCCGCGG
>JAWOML010000045.1:0-13047 GCA_033852515.1 Thermoplasmata archaeon
ACGCTGATCTGGTCCGTGAAGACGAACTCGAGCTCGTCCGCGGAGACCTCGTAGACCTCCTTCACCTTGCCCTTCCGAAGGAACTTCACGGGCTCCTCCCCGCCGCGGCAGATGGAGGCGCCGTTCTTAGGGCTTGCGGTATTCGATGCGGCTCGCGACCTCGTCGGCGAGCGCCCCATCGAAGTACTTCTTCAAAAGGTGGAGGCCGAGGTCGATGGACGCGGACACGCCGCCCGCAGTCGTGATCAGGTCGTCCTCGACGACCCGGTCCTCGACCACGGTGGCCACGTCCCGCAACTCGTCGCGCGCATTGTGGTGCGTCGTCACGCGCCTCCCCGCGAGGAGGCCCGCCTCCTTGAGGATGACCGCGCCCGTGCAGACGCTCGCGATGGGCTTCTCCGTCCCGAAGGCCAGGAGTTCGTCCAGGATTCCCGGCTCCCGGACCACTTCCTTCCTTCCCGGACCGCCCGGTACCACGAGGAGATCCAGGTCGCCGAAGTCCGCGCGGACCTCGTGGGCGAGCATCTTCATTCCCAGGGCCGCGGTGATCGTCTCCTTGCGGGCCCGGGTCTTCACGCTCAGGTCCAGCTGGGGATGGAGCTGCTTCGCCTTCGCGAGGACCTCGTAGACGCCCATGGCGTCCAGCTCCTCGACGCCGTCGAAGAGGAAGATGCCCACCCGCATGCGGACCGGGGTTGGCGGGCAGCCTACTTAGTCCTTTTCACCTGGCTTCGTTCCGTGCAAGGCACCCTTGTCCACGAGCCACTGCCGCGCGTCCACGTAGTCGCGGGGCTCGAAGTCGACGTGGTCCCGCAGCTTCCCGTTCGAGTTGATCCCCATCCGGACGCCCGCCTCGGAGAGGAGGGGCACGTCCATGAGTCCGTCCCCGAAGGCCAGGATGTCCTCCTTGGGCACGTTCCACCGCGCGGCGAGGCGCCGCACGATGTCCCCCTTGAGCCGAGGGCTGACGGCCACGCGCACCTCTCCCGTGAACGCGCCGGACTCGTACAGGAACTCGTTGCTGAAGATCGCGTCCGCCTCGAAAAGGACCATGGCGGCCTCGGCGACCTCCCGCGGACCGCCGGTCACGATGGCCACCTTGTTCCCCTGGGAGCGGAGCCAGTGCACGAACTCCTGGGCGCCGGGCACGGGCCGGAGGTGGCGGGCGGCGCGGAGGATCTGGGCCTGCGTGAGGCCCGCGAGGAGCTGGGCCCGCATCCGGAACCCCTCCTCCCAGTCGATCCGGCCGTCGATCCCGGCCCGGGTGATCTCCGCGACCTCGCCCTCCTTGCCTAGCAAAGAGGCAAGTTCAGGTAGGAATTCGTTGAAAATCAATGTATTTTCGAGGTCAAATACAACGAGTTTCACAAGGCCGGCCTTCGACCCCCTGAGACAGCCGGTCCTATTTAGCCTCTTCTGCTCCCGTTGCGGAAAGGAGTTTCGGGACGGCTAAAAGGGCGCCAGCGGGGGAGGTCTCAGAAGACTTCCATGTCTCCATGGACCTCGAGTCCCTGGTCCGTGATGCTGTAGGGCTTGATGGCCCGAGGATGCTGGAGGCGCCGCATCTTCATGATCTGGATCACGAGCTGGACCTCACCATTCTCGCGCTCGTTGAACCGCAGGCCGATCACGCCGTCGGAGACGTACTCCACGAGGCCGTCCCGGCTCGAACGGGGGTTGTCGTCCTTGACCTCCGCCGTGAAGACGCACGTGGCGCCCGTCGTCTTGAGCTGCTGGCACAGGCCGAAGAGGCGCGCGCGGCGCTCCGCGTCGTCCCCGAACATCATGTTCAGGAGACTGATCGAGTCGACGACCACGCGGCTCGCGTTGAACTTTCGGATGAAGTCCGGCAGTTCGGACTTGACGCGCGTCACCGTGGCCTTGGCGTCCGCAGGCTCCAGCTTGATCACGGAGAGCTTCTTGTCCTTCAGGTGCGGCCGGAGGTCCCAGCCGAAGGAGGCCGCGTTGGCCGTGATGGATTCCACGTCCTCCTCCAGGGAGATGAAGATCCCCTTCTCCCCGTTGATCAGGCCCTGCATGAGGAACTGCATGCCGAAGGTGGTCTTTCCCGTGCCGAAGGATCCCATGACCGTGATGATGTGCCCGCGGGGCACCCCGCCTCCGAGCATCTCGTCCAAGCCGTCGATCCCCGTGAGCACGAGGTCCGCACCCGGGGCCGCTGCGTCCGATTCCTTCGGGGTTGCCGCTTCCGTCTCCGTCATCGTGTCACCTCACGAGATGCGCTCCATGTAGACGACCACGAGACCCTGGTTCGCCGAGATCATCGTGGGGAACCGCGCGATCTTGTCTCGGGGGAGGTGGGGCAGGACCCCGGTGAACTTCTCCAGGTACATGTACCGCTGCCGCGTGGAGGACCGCTGGGACGTCTTCCACTCGAAGACAAGGCAGCCGTCCGTGGAGTCCATGAGCATCTGCTCGGTCCGCGGCTCCAGGATCCCGTTGGTCAGGAGGAGGTAGACGAGCCCGTCCCACTTCTTCGCGGCCCGCTGGAGGCCCTTGACCGTGGTCACGAGGTCCCGCATCTCCACGGCCTCGGAGACGGCCAGGTCCGTGATCGAGTCGATGACCACCATGGCCCCCTGCCCTTCCTCCTCGAGGAAGGTGACCAGCTCCTCCAGGATGTTCGTGGAGGGCAGGTCGAACGCGTCCTGATGGGTCCAGCTCTGGGGGACCACGGAATGCCGGTAGTACACGGACGAGAAATCCTTGAAGATGGTCCGATCCCGGAACGCGTAGAAGTACTCCGAGTTGAACGAGGTGGCCAGTTCCGTGAGGATGGTCTCCCGGGACCGCGAGAAGGTCACGTAGGCGATCTTCGAGGGGAGGTCCGAGGTGTCGCAGTGATCGCCCAGGTAGTAATGCCACGAGCTGGGCCGCTCGTTCACGATGGCGATCTTGGACGCGGCCGTGTAGGCGAACTCCTGCATGCCCGCGCCGATGTCCCCCCGAAGGAGGACGGTGGAGCCGCTGGGGAACCCGCCGTCCACGATGCTGTCCAGATCCGCGATGCCCGTCGGGACCTTGCGGATCACGATGGGCTCGTCCCTCGTCTCCTCGGAGGGGAGAGTGCTCGAGCTACCATAGACGTCGTCGTGTGTTAGAGCCATCCCACTCGAGGGCGACGGAGCGTTTCGTCGACATAAAGGCTTTTTGTAAAGGCTCGCGCCGCGCTGATCGATGGCACCCTCTTCCACATCCCGTAATAAAATCTTATCCTGCTATTTATAATCCCCCCTTGCCGCGCGCGGGCGCCCGCGCGACGACTTGCGCGGCCTCCCCCGTGCGTATCCGAGAAACCTTATGACGGGGTCCCGCCTAGGCTGGCGGGGCCCGATGGAGCGGACGGTTCCTTTGTCAAATCTGGCCCGGTTCGCCCGCGTGGTGGACCGGCCGGAATCTTCCATCAACCTGGCCGAGGCGGCCCTGCTGATCGCCGAGGACGCGTATCCCGCGCTGGACACCGACGCGTACCTGGGACGCCTCGACGAGCTCGCCGAGCCCCTCGTGGAATCCGTTCGCCATGACAGCTCGCTCCGGGAGATCGTGGACCTCCTGAACGGACATCTCTTCGGGGAGCATGGCTTCCGCGGCAACGTCCAGGACTACTACGATCCGCGGAACTCGTACCTGAACGAGGTCCTGGATCGAAGGTTGGGCATCCCGATCACCCTGAGCCTCCTCTACATGGAGGTGGCGCGGCGGATCGGCCTAACCGTCGTCGGAATCGGGCTGCCAGGGCATTTCATCGTGGAGGCCCGGCTGGGCGATTCGTCCCTGCTCCTCGACCCGTTCGCGGGCGGCCAGCCCCTCACGCTGGAAGATTGCGAGCGGTTGGTGCAGCACGTGCACGGGGACAGCCTCGCGTTTTCGGAGGACCTCCTGGCCCCGGTCCGCAAACGGCAGATCCTCATGCGGATGCTGAACAACCTGAAGCGGAACTACATGACCGTGGACGAGCCCCTGCGCGCGTGGCCCGTCGTGGAGAAGCAGGTCTTCCTGGACCCCGAGAACGCGGTGGACCGGCGGGACCGCGGTCTCCTGGCCCACCGGCTGAACCAGTTCGCCCTCGCGCGGAGCGACCTTCGGTACTACCTGGAGCGGCGCCCGGACGCCCCGGACCGCGTAGCCATCCAAGCGTCCCTTTCCGCGATTGAGTCCATCCTACAGATGATGACCTGACGAATCCTCATTATCACGGAATGATAGCGAGGGCGTCAGGTACTTGAACGCTTCCCGGGGTTGGCGGCCCCGGTGGCACCCGCATGGCCTCGGCTCCTGTCCGCAACCCCCTCGCGGGGTTCGCGCTAGCCATCGTGATCTCCGCTGCGCTCTCCGGCGTAGCGGGCTTCGTGAGCACGTTCATCCCCTACCTCGAGTTCCGCCTCTTCGCCTTGGGCGTCGGCCTCTGCGGGATCGGGGCCCTCGCAGGCCGCCGGACCTTCCTCGGATCCCTAGGTTTCATGGGAGCCTACCTGGGCGCCTTCCTGGGATTCTACCTCTCCGAGCTGCTCTTCTGGATCAACCCCGGCGTGGACATCCTGTACCTGGCCTTCGCCCTGGCCCTCGCGGCGGGCCTCGGCGGCTGGGTCATGGGCAAGATCGGCATCGTCCAGCTCGAGCGCGCCGCGAAGTACATGCCCGGCCTGCGCCGTTGCAGCAGCTGCGGCGCCCGGGTGGGCGCGTCGGCCCACAAGTGCTGGTCCTGCAAGGCCACCTTGACGTACTGAGCGCGGGGTTTAAGACCCAGGGCCGTGTCGGCTCGCTATGGCGCGCATCGAGAAGAGCGTCACAATTGCGGCGGACCCGATGACCGTGTGGTCCCTGGCGTCCGCGCTGGACCGCGAGCCCGAGATCTGGAAGGGCACGAAGGCCGTCCGCACCCTGTCGTCCAACGGCCACGTGGTGGAGCGGGAAGTCACCCTCGCGTTCCGGGAGCGGACCGAGCGGGAGCGGGTCACCCTGGAGCCTCCCCATCGCGTCGTCCACGAGCTCCTGCAAGGTCCCATGAAGGGAACGAAGACGGTCCAGGTCACCCCGAAGGGCGACGGCCAGACCGAGCTCTCCGCGGTCTACGACGTTAAGCTCACGGGCATCCTCAAGCTGGGCACCCGCCCCTTCGTGAAGCACGCCGGAGAGGGCACCCAGCATGCCCTCGAGCGGATCAAGGACCTTGCCGAGGGACGTACTCCCGCGCCCGGATGATCAGTCGGACGTACTCCCGGCGGCCTTCTTCCTTCCGGCGCATCCGGGTGAGGAGGGCGTCGATGGCCCAGAGGACCACCCAGCCGACGAACGCGAGGAAGAACCCCTCGTAGACCAGCCCCGCCTCGAGGAGAGCCGGGTCCATCGGATGCGCCGGGGTCACGAGGAAGGCGACGAAGGCCACGCACCCCCCGATGATGAATGCCGCGGGAAACCAGTAGAGCCGCAGGATTCCCTGGGGGACGCCCTCGGGCTCCATCCGGACGCCGAAGTCTTCCGAGGCTTCCGATCGACCCCGAGGGAGATCGGACCACCTCGAGCGCGGGGGCCGGTAGTCGTACGGTTCTCCGCCCACTCGCAGCACTCCCACCACCCCGAAGTCCGCGGTAGTGCGCATGGGTTGGCGCCAGGATAGCTCTGCTGGGGGCGGTCCCCGGGGTTTCCCAGTCTCAGATCTTCTTCATCCGCCCCAGGATGGGCTCGTAGATGAGCCCCTTGTCGAGGAGGCTGTTGATGCTCTCCTCGAGCTTGTCCTTGGATACGCCTGCCTTGCCCGCGGAGTCCAGGATCCCCTCCCACGGAGCGCCCTTCCCGTCCTTGTCCAGGGACGCGATGACCTCGAGGACCTTGTCCTCATCCGCCGTGGGCTCCTCGGGTTCCTTGGCCTCCGTCTTGGCCGCCGGCTCCGCCACGGTCGGCTCCGCCTCGGGCGGGCGGTACTCCCGGTACTCGGGGAGGAGATATCGCAGGGATTCCGCGAGCATGGCCGTGTACCGGGACAGGTCCGTCTTCCCGTAGTGGGCCGCGGCCTGAATCAGCCCGTCGGCGAGCGCCTCCTTGACCCCGATTTGGGCCAAGGCTTCCTTGGACGGCACGTCCATCTTCTGGGCCTCCGCTGCGGCGTCCAGGCGTTTCCGTAGGGAGCGACAGGCCTCCAGGATCCAGAAGTCCCGCACCCGCTCGTCCACGGCCTTGATCACCTCAGGGCGAATCGACGTGTACACACCGCCGGAATCGGGCCGGTACACGCGGCTCTTGCCCACGATGGCGCCGAAGACGGGCGGCTTGAGCTTGGAGAGGGTCGCGGCGGCCTCGGGCTGGTACTGCCCTGCGTACACGTGGAACGTGCCCGTGGGGTCGGATACCCGCGCACGCCACATGGGCTGCATGTCCGTGCCCACGTTCTCCACGTCCGTGATCACGCCGACCACGAAGATCCGGTTCACCTTGGCGCCCAGGGGCGTGACCACGTAGGACGGGGCGCGCTCTCCGGTGCCCTCGACCTCGAGGCTCGCATCGTTGTACTCCCCGGCGAAGAGCCGCCAGGCGACCTCGCGCATCATGCGGATCCCTCCATCTGCTCGAGCATCTCCCGCGCCTCCGTCTGCACGTCCACGCGGAGCATCTTGGCCGAATCCACGATCATCATCAGCCCGTAGTCGTCCGACGTGACGTTCCCGCGGGCCTCGATGGGCTGGGCCACGAGGAGGTCCGAGAGTTCGTCCCGCACGACGTCCACGGACATCGCGTCCTTGGCCTGGGCGATCGCGGCCTCCATGGTCTTGTCGAGGAGGGCCTCCGTGAGCTCGCGGTTGAAGACCGCCGTAAGCGCGCCGCTGCCGTCGTCCAGGACGGCCTTCACGCGGAGGTCCGCGTTCCCCTTGACCTCGCCGTGGATTCGGCAGGCGTTCTTCCGGAGGACCCGGTTGCACTCGGGGCAGCGGTACACCAGGCCACTCCCCTCGCGGAGGTCGATCAGGATGCCGCGGACCGTGACGTCCACGCCGCCCCCGCGCTCCGCGAGGTCCTCGATCCACATCCGCGGGCTCTCGCCCAGCTTCGCGGCGGACGGCAGGGCGTCGTCCTTGAGCTTGGTGACCGAAGCTCGGTCGTCGAAGCTCAGCTGAGGGATGCCCCGCCACGACTTGACGTATGCGCCCTCGATCCGCAGGACGTCGTCCTCTCCCAGCCCGAAGTCCTTCCAGGCGCTGAACTGGCTCTTGCCCGTGGCATCGGCCAGGACGCCGCTGTAGACGGTCTTCTTCGTCCCGTCCACCTCGACCTCCCGCGCCTCCACGGACAGGATCCGCGCGGTCACGGCCACGTTGGACGCGCCCTCCCGCAGGTCCACGACCTGCATGGGCGTGGGCTTGCCCACGTAGGGCTGGCCGATGCCCGCCGCGGGCTTGTACTCGGGCAGGGCGTCCGGCCTCTCCTTGGCGACCGTCGTTCGGACGCCGAAGTTCACCTGGACCTGGCCGCGGTACTCCTTCGTGTACGCGTTGGTCACGCGGACCACGTCGCCCTTGGCCAGGCTCACGTTGAGCGGCTCCCAGGCCGTGAAGGGGATCGTGGCCGAAGGATCGCCCAGGATTCCGTATAGGATCCGCTTGGTCCCGCTCTCCACGGTCACGTCCTTCTCGTTCACCGCGACGATGCGGGCCAGGAGGTTCACGGATTGCTCTCCGGGCACCAGCTCACGGATCGTCTTGTTGATCCCGACCGCGAGGCCCGCGGGGTTGCCGCCGTGCTTCTTCACGATGGACCGCTTGGCCGTGTCCAGGGACACGCGGTACACGTTCAGGTAGCTGGACAGTTCCTTCTCGATCTCCGACTCGCTCACTTTTCCGCCAAGCGCCCGGGTGATGTCCTGAACATGGGGCGCCAACTCCTCTCTCGTAGAATCACGTTCCCGAGGCGTGTCGATTTCTCGCCTCGTTTCTGGGTACGCCGCGGCGGTATAAAGGGTCTCGGCGGGGTGGGTGAAAGTGGCGTCCGGCCTCCATCCAAACCGTGATAAGCCGTCTCGCTTTCGTGGCGGGCCGCGCCGGAGGGAGGGAATCCATGGAGTTCGTCAAGCCGCGCCGGTTGCAGGAGGGCGACACGATCGCCGTGGTCTCGCCGTCGGGGGCGGCCCCCCATCGGTTCCCCGGGATCTACGACCGGGGGGTGCGCGCCCTGGAGGAGACCTTCGGCCTGCGGATTCGGGAGTATCCCTCGACCCGCGCAGATGCCGCGACCCTCGCCGGGAACCCCCGCATGCGGGCCGAGGATGTGAACCGGGCCTTCGCGGACGACGAGGTGCGCGGAATCCTGGCGTCGATCGGTGGAGACGACTCCCTCCGGATTCTCCCCTACCTCGATCCCGGGACGGCGAGGCGCCACCCCAAAGTCCTCATGGGCTACTCGGATACGACCACCCTCCTCGCCTGGGGCAACCTGCAGGGACTCGTCACGTTCCACGGTCCCTCCGTGATGGCCGGTTTCTCGCAGCTCGATGCGCTCCCGCGCAGCTTCGCGGAGCACATCCGGGACGTCCTGTTTCGTCCGGCACCGACCCTCGTGTACCACCCCTACGGCGCCTACTCGGACGGGTACCCCGACTGGTCCGCCCCGGAGAACCTCGGGCGCGTGAACCCTGCCCGGCCGGACTCAGGGTGGCACTGGCTTCAAGGGCGTGGGGTGGCCCATGGTCGGCTCTTCGGGGGCAACGTGGAGGTCCTCGAGTGGCTCAAGGGCACGCCGTTCTGGCCCTCGGCGGACTTCTGGAAGGGGACGGTCCTCTTCCTGGAGACCTCGGAGGAGGTGCCGCCTCCCCTCGCGGTCAAGCGCTGGCTGCGGAACTACGGCCTCCAGGGAGTGTTCGACCGGGTGGCCGCGGTCCTCTTCGGCCGGGCGCGCGGCTACTCGGACGCGCAGAAGCGCGAGCTGGACACAGCGTTGGTCCAGGTCATCGGAGAGGAGCTTGGCCGTCCCGAACTCCCCATCGTGTCCAACATGGACTTCGGACACACGGATCCCCAGTTCCTCCTCCCCCTTGGGGTGGAGGCGGAAGTCGACACGGAGACCCAGGTCATCCGCCTGCTTGAGCCCGCGGTCCTCTGAGGGCGCACTCGGGCGGCGGCGGTGGACGAAACCCTATTAGTCCCGGGCGGTCTGGGCCGGATGCCTCATGAAGCTGTCCCGGGACGCCTGGCTGTTGATCGCGGCCATCGCCGCGTTCATCGTGATCGGCATCCTCCTGGACCTCTACGTGGGCTTCTGACCGACCGCGCAAACGTTCATCTCGGGGCTCTCCTTGGTCGCCGCGTGGACACCCAGGAACTCTTCCGCGCCACCCGGGCCTTCGAGCGGAGCTGGGCCGAGATGGGGGCTGAGGTGAAGCGGACGGACTTCGGTGTGATCCTCCGCCACCTGGCCTACCCCCGGATCTACATGGCCAACCTGGCCTGGGTCGAGCGGCTTCCCGCGGGCGGGGCCGAGGCGATCCTCGCCTCCCTGGACGCCGCGTTCCGAGGCACGCCGGTCCGCCACCGGAACGTGGTCTTCGACGACGCCCAGGTGGCCTTCGAGAACCAGGAGGAGTTCGCGACTCTGGGCTTCCATCCCGCCGCGGAGCTGGCCATGGCCCGCGTCGGACTGCCCGCGTGCATCACGAACCCGGACCTCGTCCTGCGCGAGGCGGGGAAGGAGGCGCCCGAGGACGACTTCCGCCGGCTTCGGATGCGCCTGTTCGAAGGGATGGGCTACGATCTCGAGGAATCCCGCCAGCTCTATGCCATCGCCCGCGAGCGGGGGGCCGCCGTGGGGCAGGAGGACTACGTAGGATACTACCAGGGAACCCCTGCGGGGACCGTGTCCCTGTGGCCTCGGGGCCGGTTCGCCCTTGTGGGGGACGTGGCCACGATGCCCGAGTTCCGGAACCGGGGCGTGGCCCGGACCATGATCTTCGAGATGTCCAAGCGGTCCATCAACGCGGGCTGCGAGTACTCCCTCTTGTTCACGGACCTTCTCGATTCGCCGCAGGCCATGTACAAGACCCTGGGCTACCAGCCCGTGGGGGAGCTCCGGAGCTTCCTCCGGCTCCCACCGCCCGCTTGAGCCCGACCCAAGCTTCATGCAACTTCGCGGCTCTCCGTGGCCCATGGACCTGGGGCTGAAGGGAAAGGCGGCCCTCGTGGCCGCCGCGAGCCAGGGGATGGGGCGCGCGATTGCGTGGAACCTGGCGCGGGAGGGTGCCCGCGTGGCCCTCTGCGCGCGGAACAAGGACCCATTGGAGGCCACGGCCGCGGAGATCCGGAACGAGACCCACGCGGAGGTCCTCGCGATCCCTGCCGACGTGTCCAAGCTGGGCGACGCCACGGCCTTCGTGGACCGGGCGCGGAGCGCGTTCGGCGGGGTGGACATCCTCGTGACCAACGCGGGGGGTCCCCCCACGGGCCGCTTCGAGTCCCTGAGCGAGGAGCAGTGGGCCAAGGCCTACGAGCTGACCCTGATGAGCGCCGTGCGCCTGGCGCGGGCCGCGGTGCCGGCCATGCGGGCCCGGGGCGGTGGCGCCATCGCGGCGATCACATCGATCAGCGTGAAGCAGCCGCTGGACAACCTGCTCCTGTCCAACTCCCTGCGGGCTGCCGTGATCGGTCTCGTCAAGAGCCTGGCCCGGGAGCTCGCTGCGGACCACATCCGCGTGAACGCGATCGCGCCGGGGCTCATCGCCACGGAGCGCCTGATCGAGATTCACAAGGTCCGGGCCGAGCGCGAGAACCGTTCCGTGGAGGACATCGGGAAGGAGGAGGCCCGGGCCATTCCTCTAGGCCGCTTCGGCCGCCCCGAGGAGATCGCGGACTTCGTGACCTACCTGGTCTCCGACCGGGCTTCCTACGTTACGGGCAACGTGATCCAGGTGGACGGCGGGATGTTCCGCGGGGTGCACTGACCCCGCGACCCATCCGCCGGAGTGGGCTCAGGCCACCACGTTGATTGTCCCGGTCATTCCCATCTGGTCGTGCAGTCCGCAAATGTAGTGGTACGTGCCGGCGGCTGTGAATGTCACCGCGAAGGTGTTCCCCCAGGGGAAGATCGCCAGCAGGAAACCCGAGCTCAGGTCGAACGTGCCGTCGTAGGGCGTCGGGACCCCCCATTGGAGTTGGGGATCAAAGGCCCGGTGGAACGGAGCGACGAGGCCCGCGTCGCCACCCGGGGGCTCCTGCCCGAAGGTCACCGTGTGGGGTGTGAACGGGTCCCGGTTCACGAAGGTCACCGTGTCCCCCATGTGAACGGTCAGGTTGCTCGAGGAGAACCGCATGACGGTGGAAACTCCGTCCCCACCACCGACCGCAACCTCGATGCCGACTCCGCCGAGGTCCGATGCCTTCGCGGCGGCCAAGGCCGATGCCACGGCGATGGTGCGAGCATGAGCGATGTCGACGACCATGTGCGCATGACCAGTCGCCTGGTACTGCGCGTCCGTCTTCGGGAGCGCCTGTGCGTCCGGCACGACCGTAATCGTGCTGGACATCAACGGGTGGAGGGCGCACTGGGCGACGTAGGTTCCCGGCGCCACGTCGAATGTGACCGCATAGCTGTTACCGAACGGACCATCTGGCAGTAGGAACCCGGAGCTCACGAGGCCCGTGTTCGTGAAGACGACGGATCCGGGCGCCGAGTTGATCGGGGCGAAGAAGGCCAGGGGATCCGTCACAGGCCCGGTGAGGCCCAGCGTGACCGTGTGGGGCTCAATTAGGTTGTTCGTGAAGACGATGATGTCTCCCCGGTGGATTGTCAGGGCGTTGGGATAGAACGCCATCCCCATGAGCGCCATGTCGGGGCTCGACGCTCCCAGGGTCACATGGAACGTGGCGGGGCTGGCGGCCTGGCTGCCGGGTAGGACCGCGAGGCCCGCGAAGGCCAACACAAGGACGAACGCGACGATCACACTGCGGCTGCCGAACGGAAATGACTTCTCCTTCACAGAACCCTCTCCGGACCGAGATCGACGTCGCCTGCGAAGTTTCGGCTAGCCAAAAATCCTCTGGCACACCTTTTGCCCGGGTGGCGAATCTCAGCATTTGGAGTCGAGAACCGGTGACCGGCTGCCGTCCCCGGTTCAGGCCTGCCGCTTGGGCTGCTTCGCGGGCGCACTCGAGCAGGACCAGCAGGTGTGCCGCTTGGCGCCGTTCCAAGCGCCGCAGCGGCGGCAGCGCCACGTGTCCGCGGCCATCGGCCCCATCTCGGGGATGAAGCGGTTCGCGGAGATCGCCGCGCTACAGGACCAGCAGACCGACCGCTCCGCCTCGTTGGTGATCCCGCAGTGGGGGCAGTCCCAGCTCAGGGCCACCGTGCCGCCGAGCTTCCTCCGCCGCAGCTGCCAGTCCACGAACGTGAACGCGAAGGTCGCCAAGAACAGGAAGAGGAGTACGGTCGGGAGAAGGGCGTCCACGTCGTTGCGATGCGGCCGCTGCCGGGATATAGGCTGCGCACTAGGAATCAGCGCCGATACTTGTCGCGCCCTCGGGCGCTTTACTGGTTGAACGTCTCGACCTTTTCGTACGTCTGCTTCAGGTACTTGATCAGGATGTCCCGGTTCCGCCGCAGGTGGCTTTCATACCAGACCTTGACGAGCTCCGCGAGGATTTGGTGCAGGTCGTCCAGGCTCACCCGGTCGATCGCGGCGTCGTACAGGGTGTGAATCGTCCAGATCCGCTTCCAGCCGCTGTACTTGTAGTAGTGTTCGCCCTCGGAGTACTCGAAGATCATCTTGAGGTGGACCTTGCCGTCCACCTCGACGTAGTTCACCTTGACCGCGTCGCCCACGCGGCCCTCGTCCATGGACCGGTCCAAGAGCTGGACGGACTGGACCGCGGCGGGGTTGAAGCCGGGACGCCACTTCCAGTCGCCCTCGGGGAACGTCTCCGTGAACACGCCCCAGTTGCTGTAGGACGGCTCCAGGGTGAAGTGGACGTTGATCTTGTTGAACCGCTTCCAGACCTTCCAGAAGTCCTCGATGAGCGTGCGGTTCAGCTCGAGGCGGACCTCGTTCTGCTC
>JAWOML010000046.1:0-2814 GCA_033852515.1 Thermoplasmata archaeon
ACCTGCGGTGAGGGCGGAGAGCCCTCAGGAAGGCCTCGGCGTCCCCTGACCAGGAAACGGGTATGTCGACCCGAATACGCACCTTTATCACCTAGCAGGGGTGTCGCTTGCCCATCCGGGGTTCAACCTCGGATAGGTAGTAAGTAAATGGACGAAGAGAGAGGCGGCAGACGAGGCGGTTTCGACCGCGGTCCGCGCCAGATGTACGACGCCGTATGCGCAGACTGCGGGCAAGCCACGCAGGTCCCGTTCAAACCGGACCCTGCCCGGCCCGTCTACTGCCGAGACTGTTTCGCGAAGCGCCGGCCGCGCCGATTCTAAGCCGAACGGCACAACAGCGACGAACCATCTTAATCCGAGCTCCCCTGGCTGCGGCCGGCGCGGGGCTCGTCCTTTTGTTTCCTCGCCCGTCGGCGGGAGCGCCGCGGAGCAACGTTCATCGGTGGCGCGGCTCATGAGGGCCCGTGCGCCGGAGCCGCATGGACCCGCTCGCGTTCCTCGTGGCTGCGTGCCTCGTGGCCTTAGGCCTCTACGTGGCCAGTCTCCCCCCGGCAGCCGTGTTCGCGCCCGCGGGCACCGTGCTCACCTCGGGCATAGGATTCGTGACCCTGGATTTCGCGGTGACCGGATTGGGGGGCCGCCTGCGGGGCGCCTTCACGGCCTCCAACGAGACCTGGACCTGGATCCACCCGGCCTCGGTGACCTCGGGCCACGGGACGACGGCCCACGGGGTGTGCATGGGTTCCTTCGACACGCTCCTGCCCCCGGGACGCTACGCGATCTGGTTCCGTAGCCTGGAGCCCAACTTGACCCTCCGCATCACGGAGTCCGTCCGGGTCGATCCGGCGACCGCCGCGCCCGGGACCCTCCCGTATGGCCTCGCGGGCGGGACATCGTGTCCTCCCCAAGCCTGAAGAACGCCTCCGACGCTCCGGGCACTAGGGATGACGGATGGCTCGTAAGGCACCGGTCACCGAGGCGACGTTGAAAGCGTTCCTGGACGCGTTCAACCGCCACGACCTCGATGCGATCATGGGTTTCATGGCGGAGGATTGTGTGTTCGAGGCCCCGCGAGGGCCCGATCCCTGGGGCCGCCGGTATCGGGGGAAGGAAGAGGTCCGGCAGGGACTCGGCGCGCGATTCACGGGGATTCCCGACGTGCACTACGGAGAGGACCGCCACTGGCTGTCCGGGGACCGAGGGGCATCGGAGTGGCGGCTCACAGGGACGACCACGTCGGGCACACGGATCGACGTACGAGGCTGCGACCTCTTCGAGTTCCGCGATGGGAAGATCGTCCGCAAGGATTCCTATTGGAAGATCGTGGAGTGAATCCTTTATTGCGGCGACCCGCGTTCGTCCGCCCGTGGACCGTGTCGAGGTGGCCCCGGGCGTCGAGGTCACGCGGGACTTCGCCCTGTTCCTCCGAGAGGAGCGCGCCCTGGTCATCTCGGATCTGCATCTCGGCTTCGAGGGAGCCCTCGCCGAGCAGGGCGTGTCCATCCCGCGGTTCCAGCGGCGCGTGATCCTAGAACGGCTCGAGCGGATGCTGGACCGCGTGAAAGCGGAGAAGGTCATCGTGGCGGGCGACTTCAAGCACGAGTTCTCCCGGAACCTAACGGACGAGTGGATCGAGGTGAAGCAGGTCCTGCGGTTCCTCCGGGACCGCGTGACCCCCGTCCTGGTGCGCGGCAACCATGACAACTATCTGGCGACAATCCTGGGCGACCTGAACCTGCCGCTTCACGAACGCGCCGACGTCGCGGACCACACAATCGTTCACGGGCATGAGGAAGTCTCCACGCTCCATCCCATCGTCATGGGCCACGAGCATCCGGCGGTCAAACTCAAGGACGAGCTCGGGGCCGTCGTCAGCGTGCCCGCGTTCCTCGTCACGGAACGGCTCATCGTCCTCCCCGCGTTCAGCCCCCTCGCGCTGGGTGTCGACGTGTCCTCGTATCCCTACCTTTCGCCTATCCTGAACCGCACAGGCATCGACGACGCGCGCGTGATCGGCGTGGACGAGTCGGAGGGGCTCCTCGATTTCGGTCGGGTCCGCGGACTCAAGGAGATTCGGGCCGCGCTCCTCATGAAATGATTTTCACGCCGTAGAATTAGCCGCTCCGAATTCGCGGCTCGTCATCGTGTCTCGAGAAAAGCCGAACAACAATTGGAAATTCTCCCGGTAAATGCGGAGAGGATTTATGGGGGTCCTACCTACCGCCGCGGAAAGGAGGACCGCGTATGCCCACGGACATTGAAATCGCGCAATCCGCGAAGATGCGACCCATCGTGGACGTCGCGGCCGACCTCGGGATGGGCCCGGAGGACCTCGTCCTGCATGGGCCCCACATCGCGAAGGTCCGCCTCGGCGTCGTCGACCGGGTCAAGAAACATCCGCGGGCGAAACTGGTCCTCGTCACGGCGACGACCCCGACGAAGCACGGCGAGGGGAAGACCCTGACCACGGTCACCTTGGGCCAGGCGGCGAACCGCCTCGGCACGAAGGCCGTGATCACCCTCCGCGAGCCCTCCCTGGGGCCCGTGTTCGGCGTCAAGGGCGGGGCCGCGGGCGGAGGCCACGCCCAGGTCCTGCCCATGGAGGACATCAACCTGCACTTCACGGGCGACATCCATGCCGTCACGGCGGCGAACAACCTGATCGCGGCCATGATGGACGCCCACGTGTTCCACGGGAACGAGCTCGACATCGACCCGGGCCACGTGAACTTCGCGCGGTGCATGGACATGAACGATCGCCAACTCCGCGCCATCGTGGACGGCCTCGGCGGGCCGAAGAACGGCGTGCCGCGG
>JAWOML010000047.1:0-2759 GCA_033852515.1 Thermoplasmata archaeon
GCTGCTCCTCGTGCGGGGAGGTCCAGACCGTGCCGGAGGGGGCCGACCCGCGTACGTTGACCTGCGCTTCGTGCGGCGGCAGCCTCCGGAGCCTGGACGCCGGGAAGCGCTACCTGCTCGTCGCGAGCAACCCCGCGATCGCGTTCCACTGGCTCACGGACCTGTCCAAGGGGGGCAAGCCCGCGCTCGTGATCACGACGGCCGCGCCGGACCGCCTGCGGCTCGAGTTCGGTCTCAAAGGGGCCCAGGTGGTCCAGGTCTCCGCCCAGGCCCCGGGAGCCGTGGATCCCCGGAAGCTTGACCCCGTAGGCCTCAAGGCCATCCTCCCGCTGGCCCGCGAAGGGAAGGCCGGCGTCATCCTCTACGACGGGCTCGATCAGCTCGTCGCGGGCTCCTCCATGGGGGACGTGGTCCGCTTCCTGCGCAAGGCCAACGACATGGCCTTCGTGCACCAGATCACGGTCATCGGCCGCATCGGGCCGGGCGTACTCGCAGAACCCGAGATCGAGCGGCTCTCCGCGGAGTTCGACGAGGTCATGGACCTCTCCGCGCGGCTATGATTCGCCCTCGGGCGGGCCGTTCCAGCGAAGGCCTACCTCATGCTCGATTCCCAGTTGGTCCAGGATCCTCGCGACGATGAAGTCCACGAGGTCGGATACTTCCGCGGGCTTTCCGTAGAAACCCGGCGAGGCGGGCAGGATGACGACGCCCAGACGAGCCAGCTTGAGCAGGTTCTCCAGGGCGATCGCGCTCAGCGGTGTCTCCCGCGGCACGAGGATGAGCTTCCGCTGCTCCTTGAGCGCCACGGCCGCGGCCCGCGTCACGAGGTTGTCCGCGACGCCCGCGGCAACCTTGGCTGCCGTGGTGCCGCTGCAGGGAACGATCACCAGGGCGGCGAACGGATGGCTCCCCGAAGCGGGCGCCGCAGCGAGATCGTCTCCCCGGTAAATTCGCTTCGCGCCCTTCGTGAATTCTTTCGGGGCCAACCCCGTTTCGAACCTGATGACAGCCTCGGCGTCCTGGGACAGGATGACATCCGCGCGCTCGCCAAGGCGTTCGATGAGGCGTCGGGCGTATGCCACGCCGGACGCACCGCTCACGGCGACCAGAATCTGGGCCACGTGACCTCGGATTCGCAGGACGCTCGACCCATACAAGAACGTTGCGAGGCGTGGCGCTTCGTCCGGAAACCAGGCAAACTATATCTCGCGACTCGCGGTGGACGGCGCGATGGTACGGACACGGCTTCGCCGCGCGACGTTGGATGACCTCGACCTGCTGGTCCGCCACCGACGCGGCATGTGGGAGGAGATCCTGGAGGCGCCGCGGCGCGAACTGGACGCCGCGGACCGAGCGTACCGACGATGGGCGCGTGCCCGGCTCGTCTCCAAGGAGCTGATCGGATTCATCGTCGAGACGACTCGCGGGGAGCCCGTGGCCAGCGGGTGCGTGTGGCTCATGCCTTCGCAACCCCGTCCTCTCTGGAAGGGCACGGTGTCGCCCTACCTGATGTCCATGTACACCGAGAAGGACCATCGTGGGGAGGGGCATGGGACCCGGATCACGCAGGAAGCGATCCGGTGGTCACGCGCCCGGGGCTACACGACCCTGCTGCTCCACGCGTCCAAGTTCGGGAAGCCCATCTATCTCCGCACGGGGTTCGTCGAGGGCAACGAGATGCGCCTCCGGCTCTAGCCTCGCGAACCAGACGCGGGGCCACGGGGTCTTGTAGTTCTTGCGGTGGGGGGGCTGGCTCCACGCACTCGGCATGCCGGTCGCCGGTCGACTGCTTCCCCCGTCGGCCGTCCGGCCGGGGCTTCCTTGGATGCCGGTCAGGAAACGACCGAATCCCCCGCACAAGCCTTCATATACGACCTTGATTTATGAAGGCGCACTTCGGCGTAGTGTTCACCATGACCACGGTCTACGACGTGCCCCCCAGCCTCCTGATCGAGAAGCTCAAGGAGCAGTTGCAGGCGGAGGGCAAGATCAAGCCGCCGGAGTGGGCCAAGTTCGCTCGCACGGGCGTCCACACGGAGAAGGCGCCGGTCCAGTCGGACTGGTGGTACCGCCGCGTGGCTTCCGTTCTGCGCAAGGTCTACCTCCACGGTCCCATCGGCTCCACGCATCTGGCCGCGGAGTTCGGCGGACGCCGGGACGACGGGTCCGCCCCGTACCACCCCAGGCGGGGGTCCCGCTCCGTGGCCCGCGAGGCCATGCAGCAACTCGAGGCGCTCGGCTACTTGTCCAAGCTTGAGAAGAAGGGCCGGACGATCACCCCCGCGGGCCGGAAGTTGCTCGACAAGGTGGCCCATGACCTCCTCCTGGAGATGGCGAAGGCCAACCCCGAGCTCACGAAGTACACCGGAGGCTCCTAGACCGATGGCCATGGATGACGAGGAGCTCGACGCAATCCGGAGGCGGAAGCTCCTGGAGCTCCAGCAGGCCCAGGACCAGGCGCTGGCCCAGCAGCAGATGCGGGAGCAGCAACAGGCCCAGAAGCAGACGATCCTCCGCCAGATCCTCACGCCCGAGGCGCGGGAGCGACTCGGACGGGTCGAGCTCGCGTACCCCGAGCTCGCGGACAGCATCGAGAACCAGCTCATCGCCCTGGCCCAGAGCGGCCGGGTCCAGCGGGCCATCGACGACGCGACCCTGAAGCAGATCCTGGAGCGCGTGATGCCCAAGAAGCGCGAGATCAAGATCGAGAGGCGTTGACCATGGCGAAGAACAAGCCCTACGCGAAGAAGCTGCGGCTC
>JAWOML010000048.1:0-5583 GCA_033852515.1 Thermoplasmata archaeon
GCGGATGTCAAGGTGCAGGGGAAGCATGGGGTCACCTACGAGAAGTACTGGTTCAACGAGAAGACCGGGGAGGTCTTCTGCCTAGTGCGTGCGCCGAACAAGGAAGCCGCGAACCGCGTGCACAAGGAAGCCCACGGGCTCGTCGCGGACGAACTCCATGAGATCGAGGAAGGCGCCTAGGCCGATGGAGCTTCCGGCAAGCATCCTCGAGACCATCGGCAACACACCCATCGCGCCCCTACGACGGATCGTCCCTCGAGGATCCGCCCGGATCCTGGTCAAGCTGGAGTGGGCCAACCCTACGGGGAGCATGAAGGACCGCATGGCCAGGGCGGTCGTCGAGGCCGCTGCGAAGGACGGCCGTCTCGCGAAGGGCGGTACGGTCGTCGAGTACACGGCCGGCACGACGGGCGTCGCCCTCGCGTTCGTCTGTGCGGCCACGGGTCACAAGTTGCATGCGGTCTTCTCCGATGCCTTCGCGGAGGAGAAGCGGCGCACGATGGAGGCGTTCGGTGCGGAGATCACGGACGTCCAGAGCGACCGCAAGCAGATCACCGAGACGCTCATCAAGGAAATGATCGCGACCTCGCAGCGCATCGCGGAGCGACCGGGCCACTGGTGGTCCGACCAGCTCACGAACCGCGACGCGATTGCCGGCTACCACCCACTTGGCGAGGAGATCTGGGCCCAGACGGACGGCCGAGTCGATGCGTTCGTGCAGGCCGTGGGCACGGCTCACTCCCTTCACGGCGTCACGAAGGCCCTGCGGCGGCACACCTCGAAGCTCCATGTGACTGCGGTAGAGCCCGCGGAGTCCGCGGTCCTCTCCGGCGGCCCTAGCGGCTCCCACCAGATCGAAGGGATCGGAATCGGGTTCGTCCCGCCCCTCTGGGAGCCCCACGAGGTGGACGAGATCCTCCCGGTGCCCACCGCGGAGGCCAAGGCCATGGCGCGGCGGTTGGCCCAGGAGGAAGGCTTGTTCGCGGGCACCTCGTCCGGCGCGAATGTCGTCGCGGCGCTGAAGGTCGCGGAGCGCCTCGGACCGGATTCCACCGTGGTCACCCTGATGGTGGACTCGGGGCTGCGGTATCTGAGCACCGATCTGTACGCGTGATGGGCGGACTCCTCGACGTCGCAGGCTCGATAAGGCCAATCCTTTTCCGCGACCCCCGGCTCGGGGCGCCGCCATGTCGGCCACCACCCTGGGCACACCGCTACCGGCCGGAGTCTCGGAGCATTTCCTCGAGGCCGGTGGCGTTCGCTTCCGGTACCTCCAGGGTGGCGCGCCGTCAGGCGTTCCGGTGGTCTTCCTCCACGGGTGGCCTACCTGGTCCGAGGTCTGGCTCCCCGTTGCTGAGGTAATCGGCTCTCGTCACCCGTGGATCGCGGTCGACCTGCCGAGCCAAGGGAAGAGTTCGACCCTCCCGCGAGGCGATCGCACGCTCCCCTCGTGCCGCCGGGCGGTGGTCGCCTTCCTGGACACGCTCGGCCTGCCCTCCTACGTGCTCGTCGGCAACTCCATGGGCGGGTCCCTCGCGATCATGGTCG
Organism: Thermoplasmata archaeon; assembly: GCA_033852515.1. Taxonomy (GTDB): domain Archaea; phylum Thermoplasmatota; class Thermoplasmata; order RBG-16-68-12; family RBG-16-68-12; genus RBG-16-68-12. Next base: position 1,549 of record JAWOML010000048.1, read on the forward strand.
CGCGGGATCGTCCCTCCCAGGTGGCCAAGATCGCGGTCCTCGATGCTGCGGGCCTGAACGCCAAGTTCCCGGGCCGCACCGTCCGGATGTACGCGCCGTTCCTTCTCCCTCGCTTCTTGACTGCGCCGGGCCCGAAGGCTGCGCAGCGGCTCTTGACCAAGGCCGTGTTCCACGATCCCCGGTTCGCGGACGACGGCTGGGTCGCCGCGGTCGTCGACTCCTGGAAAACCCCCGAGCGGAGGAAGGCGCTCCTGGATGGCGGCTTCTCCCTGCGCCGCAAGGACGCGTCCGTGTACGATGACCTGCCGCGGCTCGGGATGCCCGTGCTCGTCCTCTCGGGCCGCGAGGACGTCCAGTTCCCCTGGCCCACCGCGGAAGCCGCGGCCCATCGCATCCCCCATGCAAGCTTCGCCGCCATCGACGGCGCCGGGCATTTCCCCATGGTGGAGAAGCCCGCGGAGACCGCGAAGCTGCTCGGGGCCTTCCTGGACGTGGACGGCAACGCCTAGACTGGCGCTCCAGTTCCTGCGGCCATCGCGGAATGTTTGTCGGATCCCCCAGGCCCTGACCCTGCCTGGGAGACCCGCGAAGATCAACGAAGCTTGGCACCAGGCCCATCTCATGCCGAAGAATCCGCCCCTGGACGAACGGGTCCGCTCGCACCTCGCCCACGCGGAGACGTGTGGCTGCCGCCCAATCCCCCGGCACTGTGAAGCGGGAGATCTCGAGACGGCACCGTGATCGGACCTAGTGCCGCGCGTTACCTACCGGAGCTGCTCTTCGAGGAACGGCCTCGCGTAGGGTAGCGCGAGGTCGCTCCGGTAGAACGAGGCCAGGTGGCCCACGTCCGGGATCCGCACGCCCCGCGCGTTGGGCAGTTCCGCGAGGGCCCTCGCCGTGGCGCCGTCATCCTGCTCCCGCGACCCCGTGAGCATGAGGACGGGAGTCCGGAATGCAGGATAGAGGCTCCTAGGTCCGTGCCAGGATCGCCGTCCGATCCGATCCAGCGCGTACATGCGCGGATCGCCCTCGCGCACGTTCCGGTCGATGGCGTCGGGGAAGCGCTCGCCATCCTGCACTTGGTATCCGTCCACGTCCTGGCCCACGCCGCCCTTGGCGACCTGCTCCGCGATGAACGCGTCCTCGTCGGGGATCGGGCCGAGGTCCGAGATGTCCTGGTGAGGGAGGGTCCCCGTTCCCAGGAGGGCTCGGACGCGTTTGGGGTGTGCGACGCCAAACGCCAGTCCCGCGAAGACGCCGTTCGAGTAGGCCCAGAAGGCCGTGGACTCGATGCCCGCGTCGTCCAGGACGGCGCCGATGTCCGCCACGAAGTGCTCCACCCGATGGGCCTCCACGGTCTCGGGCCGCCCGCTTCGGCCACGTCCCCTTTGGTCCATGAGGATCTTCGTGAAGCCGGGAAGGCCGTCCACGTACCCAGCGAATTCCCAGATGCGGCTGTCGCCGCCCGCGCCCGTGTGGAACAGGATCGGCGGCCCGTCCCCTCGGACCTCGTAGTGGATGGGCACCCCTTCGCTCCGGACGACCGGCAGCCTTCCGCCCCCGGGAGGCCGAAGGCGCAGGTCTACTTACGGCTTCCCTTCCGCGGTCGCTGTCGTCTCGGTCGACATACGCCTCGAGGCCCGCACCCCATACGCGGCCACGAAGAGCAGCCCGGCCGCGAACGCCGCAACCACGGGCAGGAGGGTCATCCCCCACCGCAGGCCCCAGACGCCCGCCAGGGCGCCCACGCTCGCCGCCCCGATCCCGTCGCCCAGGAGGAACGTGTTCTCCAAGACGCCCACCTCGGTCCGCTGGGCTGTGGCCCCAAGCCGCTGGCCCAGGAATGTGAGGGGGATTGCGGCCCCCGCGGGCCAGAGGAATGAGAAGACGAGGAGCGCCGCCATGTACGCTGCGGGCGCGTCCCACAGGGTGAACACGGCCCACGCCAAGGACCCGACAAAACAGCCCAGCGCGATGGCCGGGAGTGGGAACCCGCGGTCCGCCCAGCGGCCGAAGACGATGGCGCCCACGGCCCAGAGAGCTCCCGACGCCACGAGGACGAGGGCCGCGTCGGCGACCCCGTACCCGCGGTCCTCGACCAAGAAGAGCGGGATCCAGCTGTAGCTCGCGGAGTACACGCCGAAGAGCAGCTGCTGGCCGCCCGCCAGGAGGACGTCCCGGTTCCGGAGCGCGAGACGCACGGCCCGCCGCGGGACGGGCGCGTACCGGTGGGGCGGCAGGAGGAACCAGAGGGGGATCATGGGCGTGAGGGCGAGGGCCGCGGCAATCAGGTAGAACGTCCGCCAGGACCCCGCGAACCGGAGCAGGAAGGCGACGGCCAGGCCCGCGGCGATCAGGGCGAGGACGAGGCTCACCGCGAAGATGCCCAGGAACAGGCCGCGCCGCTCGGCCAGGGTCTCGTTGACCCACGCGTACGCTTGGACGCCGTAGATTGCGATGGCGGCCCCAAGAAGGAACTGGCCGAGACCCAGGACAATCGCGTTGGGCGCGAAGGCCACGATCACGCCCCCGACCAGGGTGGAAGACAGGGCCGTGAGGGCGACGAACCGCGGCCCGAGCCGGTCCGCGAGGACGCCCCCCAGGAACGCACAGGTGAATCCGCCCATGCTGAACGCCGCGAAGGACAGGCCGAGGGTCGCGTCGTCGAGCCCGAGCCCCTGGCTTACCAGCAAGGAGAGCATGGTGAGGAGGAACGTCGCGAATCCGATCACGAGCTCCCCGGTCATGAGCCAGGCGAACGTCCAGCCGAGGTGCGCGGGAGCCTTCGGGGCGGACATCGCGTCGGGCATGGAGTCCCGACGGGAACGCGGTGGGGTCATGAAACCCTATGGGTTCTCGGCGACTCCCGTTGCGACACGGGGCTTGAGGTCAGCCGAGCCACTGCGGGAAGGTGATCGTGGAGTCGAAGTCGTGGGTCGTCTTGTACCGCTCGAACGCACCGCGCTCCGCGGCCTGCGCCGTCTTGGCCAAGATCGCTTGGACTTCCTCGTGGTTCAGGGGGCGGAACGTGGACGCGGCCTGAATGGCCTGCAGCAAGATCTCCATGGTGTCGCAGCCCGTGATGACCACGCTCGTGGGCAGGTTCAGGGCGTAGTGCAGCCCTTCCATGGGCGTGACCGTCCGGCTCTCGAGGACCTGCTTGTCTCCGAGCGGCTTCATGCCGAGCACACCGATCTTCTCCCGGACCAGGACGGGCAGGACGCGCTTCTCGAAGGAGTCGAAGTGGGCGTCCATCACGTTCAGGGGCATCTGGACCGCATCGAACCGGAATCCGTGGTCGGCCGCGGCCTGTAGCATCTTCAGATGGACTGCGGGGCTCTTGTGGCCCGTGAAGCCGATGTAGCGGATCCTCCCCGCGTCCTTGGCGGCCAGGGCCGCTTCGAGCGCACCGCCTTCCGCGAAGATGCGCCCCGGATCCTCCATGCGGATGATTTCGTGGAACTGGAGCAGGTCGATTACGTCCACCTGGAGACGGCGGAGGCATTCCTCCATCTGCTCCGAGGCGGCTTTCCGCGTCTGCCCGTCGATCTTGGTCATCAAGAAGACCCGCTCGCGGTACCCGTCCTGCAGGGCCTTGCCCATGCGGATCTCGCTCGCACCGTCGTTGTAGTCCCACGAGTTGTCCAGGAACGTGATGCCCGCATCGACCGCGGCGCGGACAATCCGGATGGCCTCCGCCTCGGGGAGCGTGGGCTGGCCCAGGTGCCACCCGCCGAGCCCGATGCACGACACGCGCTCGCCCGTGCGACCCAGGGTCCGCGTCGGGATGGACCTCGATGCCGGTGCTTCCTGGGACACGGCTGGCGAGACCATGAACGGCGTCCTCGGAGCCGGCATGGTCTTCCCGCCGCCATGAACCTTCCCCGTTCGCGGTCCCGCGACGGGGCAATCCCCAAGTACCTCCCGGGAGGCTTCCGGGCCCATGGAGTTCGATCGGTTCACGGTCGTGCTGCTTCTCCGCCACGAGGAGGCCCCGACGATGGACGAGGCGGCGCTCGACGCGCTCCAGGACGC
>JAWOML010000049.1:0-11397 GCA_033852515.1 Thermoplasmata archaeon
AGGTGGACACCAAGGAAGCGGACCGGATCGCGACGGAGATCGCGAAGTTCGACGTGATCCAGGACGTGTTCCTCGTGACGGGAGACACGGACATCGTGGCGAAGGCCCGGTTCAAGAACTACAAGGGGCTGAAGGACTTCGTCCTCACGAGCCTCGCGCCGATTTCTGGGATCAAGGACACGAAGACCTTGATGGTGGTGACCACCTACAAGGAAGCGGGGCAGACGAGGTCGCAGAGTTGAGGGTACGGGTCGGGGCCTGGAGGTGGTACGATGGACAGCGAAACGAAGCTCAAACAAGTGGTGGACGTCCTCGATTCGATTTCCGAGGACACCTCCGTCCCACGGAACATTCGCCGTGGGGCCAGCGACGCGAAGGCCCGACTCTCGAAGAAAGGTGAGGCGCTCGACCTGCGGGTCACCAGCGCCATCATGATCATGGACGACCTGGCGAACGACCCGAACATCCCGCTCCACGGCCGGACCCTGATCTGGAACGTCATCTCCCAGCTGGAGACAGTGACCAAGCCTTAATCACCGCGGCCTCCATCCCGGCGCGTGGCGGGAACCGAAGCGCTCCTGTTCTTCGTCATCGTGCCCGTTGTCGCGTTCGCCGCGGACTTTCTCCTTCTCCGCGGGGCTTACGAGGCGGCCCAGCGGGACCTGGCCTCGCGCGGGCTTCCGGCTCCCGCGTCCCGCGTCTATGTCGTCATGGCGTACGGCGCATTTCCGGTGGTCCTCGGCCTCGTGCTGTGGACTCTGTCATCATCGCTCACACCCGGCATCGACTCCGGCTCCTCGACTGCGTTGCTGGACCTGCAGGCGCTTGTCGTATGGGCCGCCGTGGCGTACGGAGTCGCGGCCACGGTCACCTCGCTGTCCTGGTCGTTCGTCCTGAGGCGTCGGATGACCGGCGTTCTCGGAAGCGATTTCGGCCGGATCCTCCCGCTCGCGGTCGTCTCCTTCACCGGGACCATCTTCGCCCTCGTTTTGGGCTTCCTCGTGTTGGGCTACGTGGGGACCGCGGTCGACGGCGGCCTTATCCCGACGCCGTCTTCGGTCGTCGCGGCGGTGTCCGCGCTCCAGGCCTATGCGGTCGCCACGTTCGGATTCCTCGCGGGCGCGCTCGCCTCCAATCGCGTGCGGGATCTTGGCCTGCGGGGTTTCCAGCGTGCGGTGCTCTTGGCCGTAGCGGGGGAGGTCCCTGCGTTGTTCGGCTTGGTCCTCGCGTTCCTCGCGATTGGAGCTCTCTACCCGCCGTGAGCGAATGGGAAAAATACCACCGCGCCACTGGGGTGCGGTGCGCGAGGCTAGTCTAATGGTAGGACAGAAGCTTCCCAAGCTTCTAACGCGGGTTCGATTCCCGCGCCTCGCACTCTAGCGGCGAGCCGCCAAGCTCATGACGCCGGGCCACCTTGGTGGGCCCATGGTCCGCTCCATCCTCCTCACCGGGTACAATCCGTACCGCAACGCCCCGGACTACAATCCGACGGGCGTCCTGGCTCGGGAGCTGGACGGGCGCCGGATTGGGAGCGCGCGTATTCGCGGCGCGGAGATTCCCGTGGCCGTGGAGGACGCCGGCCGCGCCCTGCGGCGGCTCTTGGACCGGGTGAACCCCGACGCGGCCCTCGCCCTAGGCGTGGCCCCGGGCCGACCTCGGCTCAGCGTGGAGCGCGTCGCGGTCAACGTCCTGGACTTCTCCGTCCCCGACAACCGGGGGCGCCGGTATCGGGACCGGCCCATCCGGAAGGGCGGCCCGGCGGCGTACTTCTCCACGCTTCCCGTGCGCCCCATCCTCGCGGCTCTGCGTAGGGAACGGATTCCCGCGGAGCTCTCGGACACCGCGGGCACCTACCTCTGCAACTTCGCTATGTTCACCCTGCTCGATGCGTTCGCGGCCGACGGCAAGGAAGGTCCCGCGGGGTTCATACACGTTCCTCAGGTCCCCGAGGCGAGCCTGGACAAGCCCGGGATGCCCTCCATGGACTACGCCACGATCCGCCGGGGCGTCCTGGTCGCGCTGGCCCGGATCGAGAAGGCTATCCCGCGCCCGCGGCCGCGCCGATCCGGCGCAGGGCCATGAGCGCCTCCGCGAGTCGACGCAACCGGGTGGTCGTGTCGGGGATCTCCAGGAGCTCCTGCTTGGCGTCGTCGCCCACGGGGAGCGCCGAGGCGACCTTGTAGGAGAGGGAACGCGCGTCGACGTCCTTCCAAGTCTCGTCGACGACCGCTTGCCCCGAGAGCTCGATGGACTCCAGGACACCCTCGAACAGCTTGGCCACGGCGTCCGAGAGATCCGGATCCTCCACCCCGTCCGATTCGTCCAGGAACCGGATCTCCGCGCGAAGGAATGGGCGGGTGCGGTCCAGGGAGATGATTTCAAACCGGCGCCGGCCCTCCACGACGATGTCGTAGCGGCCGTCGCGGTACCGCTGCGCCGCGATGATTCCCGCCTCCGTGCCCACGCGGTGCGGCATCGCGGCCTCCCCGACCTCCTCCCCCTCGAGAATCAGGCAGATCCCGAAGGCCTCCTCGTGCTCCAGGCAACGGCCGATCATCTCCCGGTACCGAGGCTCGAAGATATGGAGGGGAAGGGTGGCGCCGGGGAAGAGGACCGTCTGGAGGGGGAACAGGGGGAGGCGCACGATTTCGCGATTCCGCGCGAGGAAATAAACCTCACTCCGGGTGGATGTCCACGCCCACGGACCAGGACGTCGAACATCCTGGGCACGCGACGGTCCGCTTGAGGGCATCGCCCGAATCCGCGAGCTTGAACGTGAAAAACAGAGGGTTGTTACACCGCGGACAGTTGAAGTTGATGCCGCCGACGGTCATGGGAGTGCCTCGATGCCCGCGGCCCGCTTAAGCTTGCGCCCCCGACCGCATCGGAGGGCCGGCCTCAAGTCGCCCGCCTGCGCGACTTCAGGACTTAGCCCTGTGAGATCCTTCCAGGAGAGCACCTGGCCGACCGGTACGTCCTCGCAGCGCCCGACGTGCACGACGCGGGCCCCGACTGCGGCAAGTTTATGACACGCTCACGCCTGCCGAGGCGCGGATGCGTGTTGAAACTCTCGTCGTACCTCCCTTGGACAACAACGCGTACCTTGTCGTCGACGAGGGGAGCCACCAGGCTGCGGCCATCGACCCGGGGCTCGGGGCGAGGGGACTCCTCGCGCGGGCCGAGAGCCTAGGGTGCAAGATTGGCACGATCCTGAACACCCATGGCCATCCGGATCATACGGCGGACGACGGACCGCTGAAGGCCGCGACGGGCGCCAAGGTCGCAATCTTCGAGGTCGATGCGTATCGCCTGGACCGGAATGCGAAGGAGTCCCGCTGGTTCCTCCCGGCTCCCCCGCCTCCGGTGACCCCAGACATCCTCTTGAAGGAGGGCACGTCCGTCCCCATCGGCAACGTCACCGTGGTCACGATGCATACGCCCGGGCACACGGAGGGTAGCTGCTGCTTCTACGACGCGGCGGACGGCCTTCTGTTCTCCGGGGACACGCTGTTCGCGGGCTCCTGCGGCCGCACGGACACCCTGGGCGCGAGCCCGGCGAAGATGAAGGCGAGCCTGCAGCGGCTCGCGGAGCTGCCTCCCGCCACGCGGGTCCTCCCTGGCCACGGCCGGGAGACCACGATAGCGCGGGAGTCGTGGATTGCGGACCTCGCGTATCCCGTCGTCTGATCAACGACGGCCCGTGCCGCTCCCCGTGGGCCGCCAGTGCTTCACGGGCGGGGGGGTGCGCAGCACACGGATGGCTTTGGGGTGGCGTCGCCCGAGCCCGAGGCCCAAGCGGCGGTAGACGACCTTCATGCTGAAGACCACTCCGAGGAAGTACGTGTACAGGATGGCCAGCGTCGCGGGCCAATAGTACTGCCACACGATGGCCACGAGTGCGATGGTCGTCAGGGTCCCCACCACGATTCGGAGGACGAACGTCTCGATCGTGGAGCGGCTGAAGGGGCCACCGTTCATCCCGTAGTTCGTATGGCGGACGGGTTCCCGGAACGTCCGGCGGGCCGCGGCGTACACCGCGAAGATGACGAAGGGTGCCACACTGGCCAGCGCAACGTGCGCCAGGTCGTGGGTGATCGTGAGGTCGATGACCCACGCCGAGTACAGAATTAGAGACGCCTGGAGGAGCCGGCGCCTACGGTAGATGGGGAGCATGCTGGGCATGACCACGGTGCGCAGGGTGCGCTTCACGAGGTCCGCGCCGAACGTGATGGATTTGGGCAGCCGGCGGGAGAGGGCCTTCGCCAGACGGTCCGACCGCACCATGAGGATGGGAGCTAGGCTGCTCATCACGATGCAGAGGATCCCCGTGAACGGCGTGAGGTACGTCCCCGCGTAGTTGTTGGACAGGGTCGGGTTGTTTCGGATGGACCTCGTCCCCACGCTCGCGTAGAGGATGGCCTCCTCGTTGCGCGCGATGAAGCTCGTGCCGATGGCCATGGCGGCCTTCGAGGAGAATCCGATCATGTACGCCAGGCTCGCGGTCAGGAGCATGTCGCTCATCAGGATGAGCGGGACCGCGAGGAGGAGCATGGGGAGGACCATGGGCAGTGCGGAGGGGTCGATGAGCATCCCAAAACTCAGGAAGAACATGGCCACGAACGCGTCCCGGAGGGACTCCATCTTGGTCTTCATCCGCTGAGCGAGCTTCGTGTCCGCGAAGACCATGCCCATGAAGAAGGCCCCGATGATCGCCGGCACGCGGAACGCTTGGGCGAGGGCCGCGGCCAGGAATACGAGGGCCATCGCGAAAAGGATGAACAGCTCGTCGCTCTTGATCCGCTCGAACATCTTCACCGTGTTCGGGATCACGAGGACCGCGAGGAACGTGAAGAAGCCCAGGAAGATCCCGATTCCCGCGAACAGGGACACGGGATCCACGGGCGCGCCGTCCGCGGAGACGACGATCCCATTCACGAGGGTCAGGATGATCATGGCCATGAATGACTCGAGGATGACCATGCCCAGGATGAACTCGGTCTCCGCGTTCCCGAGGCGCTTCAGGTCGATGAGCGCCTTGGCCGCGATGGCCGAGCTGGACATGCTGATTACACCGGCCATGAAGATCGTGTCGATTAGGGGCCACCCCATCCACGCGCCGATGACGAAGCCCGCGAACATGTCCACGGCCAGGTTGGTCACCGCGAGGATGGCCGCGGCTTCCTTGGTCTTCTTGAGCTTCGTGATGCTGAACTCCAGGCCCACGAAGAACAGGAGGAGGACCAGCCCGAGCTGGGAGATCTCCTGGATGAAGTCGCTGTTCGTCAGGACGCCGTTGTACGAGGCTCCGAACAGGGTCAAATGGATGTTGGGTCCGATGAGCATCCCCGCCACGATGTAGCCGATGACCACGGAGATCTTCGCACGGCTCGCGATGGCGGCTCCGAGGAAGCCCACGGCGGCGATCACGCCGACCTCGAACATGATGGAGTTCGTGTCGATGATCACGCGGGGTCCGTCCCGGGACTCGGCAGCCCGACGTGGAGCGTGGCCGCTCGCCTTCGAGGCGAGGAGACCGTGATGCCCATCCCGCGCGTCGCATCGAAGGCGGGCCTACAAATACCTACTGTCAAGACGACAGCCTCATACCGCAAGCCCGCGCAACGCGCTCGGCAATCGGGTGAGTTATTAATGGCCGGTCCCATCCGCGGCTCCATGCCGGAGGCTTGGCACGCGGTCGACGTGGAGACCCTGTTCGAGCGGCAAGCCTCCTCCCCGACGGGTTTGTCCAAGGGCGAGGCAGGGGAGCGCCTCGCGAAGGTGGGACCCAACGAGCTCGTGCAGACCACCCGCATCAGCCCGTGGCGCATCCTCTTCGAGCAGTTCACAGACGCCCTCGTGATCATCCTCATTATCGCCGCGGTCATTTCGGGATACCTCGGGATCTCTAAGGGCGAGTCCTCGGAGCTCTGGGACGCCATCCTGATCGCGATCATCGTGGTCCTGAATTCGATCCTCGGATTCATCCAGGAGTTCCGGGCCGAGAAGTCCCTTCAAGCCCTGAAGGCCCTGGCCGCGCCCAAGGCCCATGTGCTCCGGGAGGGCGAGGCCCTCGTGGTGCCCGCTCGCGAGCTGGTCCCCGGGGACGTCGTCGGGCTCGCGGCGGGAGACAAGGTCCCTGCGGACCTGCGCTTGTTCGAGGTGGCCAGCTTCCGCACGAATGAGGCCTCCCTGACCGGGGAGTCGACGCCCGTGAGCAAGACGACAGCGGTCCTGCCGCACGACGCCTTCCTCGGCGACCGGAAGAACATGGGCTTCATGGGGACCACCGTGGAGGGAGGCCGGGCCAAGGGCGTCGTCGTGGAGACGGGGATGGCCACGGAGCTCGGCAAGATTGCGGGCCTTGTGCAGCAGGAGACCAAGGAGGAGACGCCGCTCCAGCGGCACTTGGATCGCCTCGGTCGCCAGATCGGCCTGATCATCCTCGGCATCGCTGCGGCCGTGTTCGTCATCATGTTCCTCAAGGAAGCCGATCCGATGGCCAACCTCGAGCTCCTCTTCCTGACCGCGGTCGGCCTCGCCGTGGCCGCGATTCCCGAAGGGCTCCCGGCCGTGGTCACGATCAGCCTGGCCCTCGGGCTCCAGCGCATGATCAAGCGACACGCCCTGATCCGGAAGCTGCCCGCCGTGGAGGCCCTCGGCGCGGCGACCGTGATCTGCTCGGACAAGACGGGCACCCTGACCAAGGGGGAGATGAACGTGCGCTCCCTGTTCGTCGACGGACGGACGTACGAGGTCCGCGGAGAGGGTTTCGATCCGGCGGGGGACATCGCGGTGGACGGGCAGAAGATCGATCCGGCGGCCCACCCGGACCTCCGGGAGGCCCTCGTCTGCGGCGTCCTCTGCAACGACGCGGACATCCGACGCGACGGCGAGCGGTGGACGTGCGAGGGCGACCCCACGGAGGGGGCGCTCCTGGTCGCGGCCATGCGCGCGGGCCTCGACGCGGACATCCTGCGGTCCGAGCAGCCCCGCGTCGCAGAGATCGCCTTTACGTCCGAGCGGAAGATGATGTCCACGCTCCATGCGCCCCTGTCCGCCCAGGCTCTCCACGAGATCCTCGCGGTCTCCGAGGACCGCCGTCATCTGTCCCTGGCCGAAGTGGGCGCCAAGCTGCTCTACGTGAAGGGCGCCCCGGAGCGGATCCTCGGCACCTGCACGCACCACCTCGTGGCGGGCGAGCGGAAGCCCCTGACGGACTACGACCGCAAGCAGTACCTGTTCCAGAACCAGGAGATGGCCACCCGCGCTCTTCGGGTGCTCGGCTTGGCCAGCCGCTCGTTCCCGGGTGAGGTGCCACCGATCCGCGAGCAGGGGCTGGAAGGCGGCCTCACGTTCCTGGGGCTCGTGGGAATGATGGACGCGCCGCGGATCGACGCGATGAGGGCCATCGACCGATGCAAGAAGGCGGGCATCCAGGTGGTCATGATCACGGGGGACCACAAGCTCACGGCGATGGCCGTGGCCCGGGAGATGGGAATCCTCGCGGAAGGTGAGCGCGCCCTGACGGGGGAGGAGCTCGACAAGCTCTCCGAGGACGATCTCCTCCGGGACGTGGAACACGTCAAGGTCTACGCACGTGTCAGCCCGGAGCACAAGATGCGCATCGTGGACGCGTGGAAGAAGAAAGGCCACGTGGTCGCCATGACAGGGGACGGCGTGAACGACGCGCCCGCGCTCAAGCGCTCGGACCTCGGCGTGGCCATGGGCATTACGGGGACCGACGTCGCCAAGGAGAGCGCGGACATGGTCCTCACGGACGACAACTTCGCATCCATCGTCGCTGCAGTCGAGGAAGGCCGCGGCATCTACGAGAACATCCGTAAGTTCGTCGCCTACCTGCTTTCCGCGAACGCGGGCGAGGTCCTGATCATGCTCCTCGCGACCCTCTTCGTCGTCGATCCCAACTTCCTGCCGTTCTTCACGCCCGTTCAGCTCCTATGGATCAACCTTGTGACGGACGGCCTCCCCGCGCTCGCTCTGGGCGTCGATCCGTATCCCACGGATATCATGGAGCGGAAACCGAGGGACCCCAAGGAAGGCGTGCTCTCGAAGGACATCACCTTCCTCATCGTGGTCGTCGCGACTATCCTGACGGTCGGGACCCTGGGCATCTTCGCCTGGGAGATGGCCGACGGCTCGGACCCGGTGCGGACCCAGACCGTGACCTTCACCACAGTCGTGTTCTTCGAGCTGTTCCTAGTCTTTGCGATTCGCTCGCCGCGACAGACCATCTGGCAGATCGGATTCTTCACGAACAAGAAGCTCATCTACGCGGTCCTGCTGTCCATGGCCCTCCAAATCATGGTCATCTACGCTCCGTTCTTCGAACCCGCGTTCCACACGTCCGCGCTCACGGCCTTCGATTGGGTCCGGACGATCGTGATCTCCCTCTCCGCGTTCCTGATCGTGGAATTTCTGAAGCTGCTCCGTCAGCGCCGAGCCGGCGCGACGAGCCCAACGAAGGCCACGCTCACATGATCGAGATTGATGGGTCCCACGGCGAGGGCGGAGGTCAGCTCCTGAGGACCGCCGTGGCCCTGTCCGCCCTCACCCGGCAGGCCTGCGCGATGAACCGAATCCGGGAGGGCCGCCCCAACCCGGGTCTCGCGGCGCAGCACGTGACCGCGTTGCGGGCCGTGGCGGAGCTGGCGTCGGCCCGGGTGACGGGCCTCGAGATCGGATCTTCCAAGGTGGTGTTCGAACCCGGGGAGATCCGCGGCGGCGACCATGCGTTCGATGTGGGCACGGCCGGGAGCGTGACTCTGGTCCTGCAGGCTTGCCTGCCCGTGGCGTTCGCGGCGAAGGAGGCGACGCGGTTGCGCATCGTCGGAGGCACCGACGTGCAGTGGTCTCCTCCGCTGGACTACTTCGCACGCGTGTTCCTGCCACTCGTGCGGCGAATGGGTGGCCAGGCCGACATGTTGTCCCACCGGCGTGGCTATTACCCGCGAGGAGGCGGGGAGGTGGAGATCGTGGCCCAGCCCACGCCGGTGTGGTCGCCTTTGGTGCTCATGGATCCTGGGGCGGTCGAGCGCGTCCGGGGCATCGCCCACGTATCCAATCTCTCCGGGGATATACCCAAACGGATGAAGGCCGCCGCGATCCGCGGCCTTCACGGCATCGCGGACGTCAAGATCGAGGAGCGAGTCTATCCCGGCGAGGACGCGGTCGGCCAAGGAGGCGCCGTCGTCCTGTGGGTCGAGCGGGAGCACGCTGTATTGGGAGGCAGCAGCCTAGCGGAGCGCGGGAAATCCTCGGAGCGCGTCGGCGAGGAGGCGGCCATGGTCCTCGAGGCGGAGATCCTCGCCAATGCGACCGTGGACGTCCATGCCGCGGACCAGATCGTCTGTTACCTGGCCCTCGCGGACAAAGCCTCCTCGTTCTTGGTGCGGGAAGTCAGCCTCCATCTCCGGACCATGGCGTGGCTCGTGCCCCAGTTCCTCGGGCGTGCCATCGAGTTCCAGAGTGTCGGCGATCTGACCCGGGTCAAGGTTGCGGGTCCGTCCGCCTAGCCGTACATGCTCGGCCGGGCGGGCTCCGTACCGGGCTTCTTGACCGCGTCGGCTTGGTGGTGGATCGACTTGAGCTGCATCTCGATCCGCTCCGCCTCTTCGTAGAGTGGCTTCGCGTCGAGCTCCGTGTGCAGGAGGAGGGCGTCGATGATCTCGATGGCCCTCGCCGCGGCGCGCGCGTCGGGATAGTCCGGGTGCGCCTCGCTCAGGAGGGTGATTACGTCGAAGTCCCGTTTGCGTCCCTCGTTCAGGAGGACGCCTGCGACGCCCGTGATGACGCCTTCCTCGAAGACGGTGACCTTGTGCCGCTTGAGCATGTCCATGGCCTTTTCCGTGGAACCGATACCGTAGACCTCGACCTGGCGGTCCTCCGAGTCGTCCTCCTTCGTGTCTACGATGAGGCCCTCCGGGCACACGAGGAGGTTGCACCGGGCATCCTGAGCCCAGTCGAGGACCGTGGCCGCGATGGCCTTGATCAGGTTGGGCGGCGGCTGGAACTCGCTGATGAAAACCACGACCTGGTCCGTGCCCTCGCGCTTGGGCCCCGCGTAGATGCGGACGGGGTTCATGGGCTGGCCGTCCCGGACCAGAGCGACCGTGGGGAAGTACACGGAGTCCATGATCCCGATTTGGGTGAGGTTCAGGGCGTTGATCAGGTAGTTCGCGACGATGGAGCTGACCAAGCCTACGGACGGAAAGCCGTCGATTACGGTGGCCCCTCGAAGGTCCATCCGCTTCAGCTCGTAGATTTGGATTCCTTCCATGAGCGGCGGCCCATCTCGGGCGGGTTACTTAAAGATAGCCGCTCCATCTCTCATCTCTGAGAACACTCAACTCGGCGGCAGGATTTCCCATGTGTTTTCCCAGATGACGCCGCCCCGCCGCAGCATGATCCCGACGGAGCAGTACTTCTCCGAGGACAATTCGATGGCCCGCCTCACGGCGGACTCCTTGACACCATCGCCGTAGATCTTGTAGTGGAGGTGGATCTTCGTGAAGACCTTGGGCTCCTCCTTGGCCCGCTCGCCATCGCCCTCGATCTCCAGCTTCGTGAAGGGGACGCGCTGCTTGTTTAGGATCCACACGATGTCCGAGGCCGTGCACCCCATAACTGCAAGGAGCGCGATCTGCATCGGCGAAGGCCCCGCGATGGGCGCTTCCTTCTGGTCCGCGTCCATGACGATGGCGGGCGTGCCTTCGACCTGAGCCTGGAACTTCATGCCCTGGATCTGTACGAGGTGGGCCTGCATGGGACGCCTCGCCGTGCCCAGAAATCCTCGCTACTAGAAGCTTTAGGACGTACCGACCACAACATGCTTATTCGACGCGCCCGTTGGCGCGAATGTGCGGCCGCGGGTCCTCATCAACGCCGCGATGAGCGTGGACGGCAAGATCGCCTTCGCGGACGCTCGTCCCGCCAAGCTGAGCAACGCGGAAGACGTGGTCCGTGTCCAGCGCCTCCGCGCGGAGGTGGACGCGATCCTTGTGGGCGTCGGCACGGTCCTGAAGGACGATCCGAAGCTGACCGTGAAGTCCGAGCATTCCAACGGACGTCAGCCTCTGCGGATCGTGCTCGACTCGGACGGGAAGACGCCCGACCATGCGCACGTCCTGGACGGAAGCGCCGAGACGCTCATCGCCACAACCCAGGACTGCACGCGGACCTTCGCGAAAGCTCAGGTGTTCCGCGCCGGAAAGGACGAGGTGGATCTCGTCGCTTTCTTGGACCATCTCGCGCAGCGCAGCGTGAAGAGCCTGCTCGTAGAAGGCGGGAGCACGGTGATCTGGTCCTTTCTGCGACAAGGCCTCGCGGACCAGCTCACGGTCTTCGTGGCAAGCCTTGTCCTCGGAGGACACGCCGCCC
>JAWOML010000050.1:0-10461 GCA_033852515.1 Thermoplasmata archaeon
CGACGGACGCCTGCGCGGCGAAGTAGTCCACGTAACAGGCCGAGACCACGCAGGGCGTCGGCGTGGCGCTGGTCTCGAAGTACGTGTTCGTCCAGCTCGTGCCCGCGTGGTTCATCCGGAGGACGAAGAGCTTCTGCGGACCGCCCACGTGGCCCGCGTTCGTGACGGTCTTCCCGGCCCCGTTCGTCGTCGTGCCGGCCTCGCCCGCCTGGGCGAAGTAGACGCTTCCGTCCGTCGGGTTGTACGTGCCCCCGTACGTGTACCACCAGAGGCTCTCGTTGCTCGTCCGTGTCTGCGTGAACGTCTGGCCGTAGTCATGGGACACCGCCACGTAGGACGCGGTCTTCACGTTGAACGCGACGTAGACGTCCTGCCCGCTCGGAGAGATTTCCAGGATGGGCTTGTCGTTGTATGTGAGCGCGCCGTTCATGGTGAACGGCCCCGACCAGGTCGTCCCGTGGTCCGTGGACTTGAACAGGACGCTCCCCGGGTCGAAGGTCTGCAGGAAGACCGCGTACACAATCCCGTCCGTCGCGACCTTCAGTTGCGGGTCGAACTGCCATCCCTTGCCGCCCGCGAGGTAGACGGGATGCGCGGGACCCCAGCTCGCGCCGCCATCCGGTGACGCGCGGACAAAGACGGCCGTGCCCGGGCATCCGGAGCATGTCTTGGAGGCGTTGATGTACGTCACAGCCTGGTACACGTACGAGGAGCTTGGGTCCGTGGCGATCGTGGGCTCCCAGTAGGCGCCCGTCCCGGGGAACGCTTGCTCACTCGCGAACGAGGGCGCGGCGCTCACGGCGGTCGCCAGGAGTGCCACGGCCTGCAGCACGACGACCGCCACGACCAACCCACCGAGCACCCCGAGACTCGTCCCTCGCATCGGCTTCCCCTCCCCGCCCGGGTCCGACGCAGCCCAGGGCGGTTCTCGAGGCATGGTCCGCACGCTATTTCAGGGTTCCCCGCTGGAGTTGGACGGTTCGCCAACGATTCCCGGATGCGCGCCCGTCTCTCCCGAGATTCCGTTCAAGCCCGCGTGGCGCGGAAAAACCTTTAGCGAGCGCCTCCCATGGCCCGCCGTGAATCTCGCCGCTCTCGTCGACAAGGACATCGGCCTCACAGAGCGGGCGCTCGCGAAGATCAAGCTCGCGCCCCCCAAGCGGTCCCACATGCGGAAGATCGCGGAGGACTTCCTGACCATGGCGCGGTCCTACTACGAAGACGCGAAGCACTTCCGGGACAAGGGAGAGCTGGGCAAGGCGCTCGCGAACATCAACTACGCCCACGGCTGGCTCGACGCCGGGGCGCGAGTCGGCCTGTTCGATGTGGGCGAGGACGACCAGCTTTTCACTCTGAGCGAGTGAGTCAAAGTACCCGGGCGCCCTGGTTGTCGACCTCGGTCCGCAGGAGCGTCCCGAACTTCAGGTACAGGGTCGCGAGTTCCTCGCGGCCCGCCTCCGCGAAGATCGAGTTGCCCAGCATGGCCATGGCCGCATGGCCGAACATCCGACTGGCCTTCACGACCTCGAGGACCGTTTTGCTGGCAAGGCCCGACTCCTCCGCGAAACGGTTCCCCAGGTCGAACAGGCGTTCCAGGGTCGGGTCGCGGGCGAACTCCGCCACGCACTTCCCTCCGTACGCATTGATCGCCGCGACCTTGGCGGGATTCCGGATCACGGACCGCGTGAGCAGCTCGGGCCCGACCACGGCCAGGAGGAGGTTCTTGTGAACCTCGAACTTCTTCACGACGGCGTGGCCCGGCGCTCCCGGTTCGAGCCGGAGATCCATTCCGCCCAGGGAGGCGGGCACCACGTCGCCGAGGCCCGTGCCGCACTCAACGTCGGCCACGTGGGCCAAGGCCACGAGTTCGTCCCGCGGCATCCCGAGGCCGAGGGCGTCGTCCAGGGCCAGCGTCGTGCTGAGGGCCGCCGCGGAACTCACGCCGAATCCCTGGGAGACCGGGAGAACGGTGTCCGAGAGGAGCTTCACCTCGTACGAGCGGTCCCCGAGGACCTTCTTCGCCGCGGCCTCCGTGACGTCTGCCCGGGCCATCCTCCCGTTCACGAGGACCTCAAGGGAGGGACGCGTCGCCTCGCGGACACGGGCCACCGTGGTCACGCCGAGACCGAGCGAGAGGCCCGCACCCCGGGACCCCTTCGCCCGCGGGTCCGCATCCTCGCAGACCTCGAAGAACGCGGTCGCGTGCCCGGGGCAGAACGCCTCACCCTGGGACACCATGGAGGACGGCACTCCAGACCTGCTCCGCCGCAAGGGACTTGGGTCCCGTGAACGAGGTGGTGCGGCCCTTGCGGTCGACGATTGTGATCGCCGTCGCGTCCCGCTTAACCGCACCCACGTCGTTCGCCACGACCAGGTCCAGATCCGCATCCTTCAGGAGAGCCAGGGCCTTCGACTTGAGTTCCCCAGCGGTGACCCCTGCTTCCGCCTTGAAGCCCACCAGGGTGCCCTTGGTCGCCTTGCGGATGGAACCAAGGACCTTGGGAGTCGGCTCAAGGTCCAGGGTGAGCGCCCCCGCGCGCGACGGGATCTTGCCCTTCCGCTTCTTGGGCGCGAAGTCCGAGATGGCCGCGGGGACGAGGACCACGTCGGCCTTGATCTTCCCGACGAGCGCCGCCAGGTCTGCGGTCGTGTCGAAGGCGCTCGTGGGAATCCAGGAGGGCACGGCCACTTCGTGCCGTCCGAGCCACAGCTCCACGTCGGCCCCGTGCTCGAAGGCGGAACGCGCCAGCTCGACACCCGTGGCGCCGCTGGAGCGGTTCGAGACCACGCGGATGTCATCGATGGGCTCCACCGTGGAGCCTGCGATCACGAGGACCTTCTTGCCGTCGAGGTCCCTCGGTCCCAGACGCCGGATCACGCGGGCCACGATTTCCTCGAGGTCCGCGAGCTTGGCCTTGCTCTCCTCCCGCTTGGGGTCGATGAACTCGACTCCGAGGGAGCGGAGCTTCTTCACATTCTCAAGGACTGCGGGGTTGTCCATCATGGTCTCATGGGCCGCGGGCGCGATCAAGATGGGGATTCCGGATCCCAGGGCATTGACCGCGTACGTGGTCACCGTGGTGTCGTCGATCCCGTTCGCGATCTTGCTCAGCGTGTTCGAGGTGCACGGCGCGACGAGGAGGAGGTCCGCCTTCCCGTCCTTGCCGCAAAGGGCCAGGTAGCGCATGGACCCGTCGAGCTGGACGTCCACCTCGTGGCCCGTCGCGAATTGGAGGGCGTTGGGATGGACGATGGCGGTCGCCGACTTGGACAGGACCGCGTGGACGTCCGCGCCGTGGCGAATCAGCTCCCGGGCCAGCTTCACGGTCTCCACGGCCGCGATGCTCCCCGTGACCCCGAGGACGATCGTCTTCCCCTGGAGCTTGAGGCTCTTGGCCCCGCGGATCCGCTCCGCCGGATGCATCGTCCTGACGATTCGTCGCGGCCGATATATATCTATGGTCGCGACCGCGCGCAAGGCCTCGGCCCAGGACTCTCCTGCGCCAAGCTTTAACCGCGGCCCGCCGTTAGCCTCCGCCTTCATGGATACGGCCGCGGCCCTCCAGCAACTGTACGGCCTCGAGCGCTTCGGCATCAAGCTGGGTCTGGACAACATCCGCACGCTGCTCGGGCTGGTCGGGAATCCCCACGAGGGCCTGAAGGCCGTCCACGTCACCGGGACCAACGGCAAAGGTTCCGTCTGCGCGTACGTGGCCTCCGTCTTGCAGAAGGCGGGATACCGCACGGGGCTGTACACGTCGCCCCACCTGGTCCGGTTCAACGAGCGGATCCAGGTGGACGGCGTCCCCATATCGGACGAGGATCTCCTTCGCCTCTGGAACGGGATCCAGCCTGCCATGCGGCAGATGGACGGCGAGCGCGCGGTGAACCGCCCCACGTTCTTCGAGGTGACCACGGCCATGGCGTTCGAGTACTTCCGGGAGCGGAATGTGGACGTCGCGGCCATCGAGGTCGGCATGGGAGGGAGGTTCGACGCGACGAATGTGCTTGAGGGTCGGGTGGCCGTCGTGGCCCGTGTGGGCCTGGAGCACACGGAGCACCTGGGTCGGACCGTCAATCGAATCGCGCGCGAGAAGGCGGGGATCATCAAGTCGACGTCCCGGGCGGTCACCGTGGATCAGGAAGCGTTGCCCGTCATTGAGGCCCGGTGCCGCGACCTCGGGGTGCCGCTCACCGTGGTGGGGAGGGAGGTGACCGCCGAACGACTCGATCAGGATTTCTCCGGACAGCGGGTCCGCGTCCGCGGCGGCTTCGGGTCCATCGAGGTCCACACGCCGCTCATCGGCTCGTTCCAGGTGGAGAACGTAGCCCTGGCGGTCGCCGCACTCACCGAGCTGCGGAAGACGGGCCTGGAAGTGCCCGACGACGCCATCGGCTCGGGCATTGCAGCCGTGCGGTGGCCGGCCCGCTTCCAGAAGATACGGGATAACCCCAGGGTCCTCGTGGACGGAGCCCACAACGGCCCCGCTGCCGCCGCGCTGGCATCCGCGTACGGGGAACTGTTCCCCGGCCGCCAGTGCATCTTGGTCACAGGAATCCTCGCGGACAAAGACCTCGCGTCGATTGCGGGATCCCTGGGCCCGCTCGCCCGGCAGGTCATCGCTTGCCACCCTAAGAGCCACCGGGCCTACCACGCTGAGGAGGTCGCATCCGCCTTCCGCCGCTTCGCTCCCGTGGAGGTGGTGCCTGCGGTAGGCGAGGCCATCGACCGCGGACTCGCCGCGGCCCGCCCCGACGACATCGTCCTGATCACCGGCTCCATCTACACGGCGGGGGAGGCCCTTGAGCACCTCGGCGCCCGCCCGTGATCGGATTCCCGCGATCATGCGGGACCTGCGGAGGCGATACTTGCCTGAGGGCGACCTGCGCCGGGGGAACACGGCCCTGGCGAAAATTACCGCGAAGACGGAGGACCCGTTCCGCGTCCTCGTGGGCACGATTCTCTCCCAGCGAACAAGGGACGAGATGACGGAGAAGGCCACGGACGTGCTGTTCGCGAAATACCCGGATGTCGCAGCTTTGGCCGCCGCCGACACTGCGGACGTGGAACGCCTGATTCGCCCCGTGGGGTTCTACCATCAGAAGGCGCCCCAGATTCAGCGCGTGAGCCGGATCCTCGTGGACCGGTACGGCGGCCGTGTGCCGTCGACCTATGAGGAGCTCCTGGAGTTGCCCCAGGTGGGCTCCAAGACCGCGAACTGCGTCCTCGTCTACGGCTACGGCATCCCGCGGATACCCGTGGACACGCATGTCCACCGGGTAAGCAACCGCCTGGGGCTTGTCACGGAGAAGACGCCGGAGAAGACGGAGACCGCTCTCATGGCGGCGGTTCCACGACGCTATTGGCTCGCGGTGAACGAGCTCTTCATCGAGTTCGGCAAGGACATCTGCCGCCCCATCGGGCCGCGTTGCGAGGCCTGCTCCTTCAGCTCGTTCTGCCGACACTACCGGACCGTGGTGTCGAAACGCGCGAGGCGGCGGACCGGACGGCGGACGCCATCGCCTCGATGAACCGGGGATCCGTGTTCAGGGATTCGGCGCGGTCGAATGCCATGCCGAGGCCCTCAGTAATGTCGCACGCTTCGATGTCCAAGTCGTAGAGGAGTTCCAGGTGGTCCGAGATGAATCCGAACGGGACGACGAAGACGGCCTTCTCGCCTTCTCGGGCGAGATCCGCCAGCACCTCGTCCAGCGGTGGACCCAGCCACGGTTCCTCCGTCCGACCCGCGCTCTGGTAGGCCATCCGGGCGCGCAGCGGTTTCGTGAGTCGCAGGATGAGGCCCATGGTCTCCCGAAGCTCCTTCTCGTAGTCGTCGCCCTCCTCCATGAGCTTCTTGGGCAAGCTGTGGGCCGTGAAGACCACGGCGGGATCGCGGAAGCCGCGAGCCTCCAGGCGCGCCAAGCCCTCCGCGATCTTCCTCGCGAACGCGTCCAGCAGGGCGGGTTCTGTGTTCCAGCTGTCCACGTACGCGAGCTCGACCATGGCCCCCAGCTTGGTCTCGGCCTCCTGGACAGCGCGGAAGTACGCGCCCACGCTGCGGCGTGAGTGGTAGGGCGTGAGGGGAAGCACGACAATCCGGCTTAGGCCATCCGAGACCATGCGCGCGTAGACGTCCCGAATGCGCGGCGTCCAGTTCCGCATCCCGACGTAGCAACGGAAGGCGCCGCCGTCCCGATTCAGGCGCGCCTCGAGGGCCCTCGCCTGGGCCGTGGAGATTCCCAGGAGCGGGGACTTCCCGCCAATCTTCGCGTACCGCTCGCGGAACTCCGCGACGAGCTCCGGCGTTGCGGGCCTCCCTCCTCGGATGTCAACCAGGAAGGGGCCGACGTCATCCAGGGAATCGGGCCCTCCTACGGCCGTAAGCAGCACGCCGGTCGGATTCACCTTCTCGGACACCATGCGTTTCCTCTCCCTACGGTCCCGTGGATTCGTGGACGAACGTGACGAGGCCGCGGAGGTGCTCGATGGGTGTGTCCGGGAGCACCCCGTGGCCCAGGTTGAAGATGTGGCCCGCGCGACCGTTCGCTCGACGCAAGACATCCGCCGCCTGGCTCCGCCAGACCTCCGGTGGGCCGAGTAGCGCCGCGGGGTCCAGGTTCCCCTGGATGCCTCGCTCGGGACCCAGGCGGCGGCCCGCCTCGTCCAGGGGGACCCGCCAGTCCACGCCCACGACATCCCCTCCCGCGGACGCGAAGGACTCCAGGAACCCCGCGGTCCCCGTGCCGAAATGGATGAGCGGGACATCCGCCTCGCGGATCCCCGCGAATAGGCGGCGAGAGTGGGGCAAGACGCGGGTCGCGTAGTCCGCCGGGCTCAGGGCGCCGGCCCAGCTGTCGAACACCTGCAGGGCCTGAGCGCCTGCCTCCGCTTGGGCGCGAAGGTAACCGGCCATGGCGTCCGCAAGATGCACGAGGAGCGCGTCCCAGGCGGCCGGGTGGCGATACATGAACGCCTTCGTCGCGGCGTAGTCCTTGGAACCGCCGCCCTCGATCAAGTAGCTGGCCAGCGTGAAGGGCGCTCCCGCGAATCCGATGAAGGGCACGTCGGCCTTCGCGCGCACCCGGCGAATCGTCTCGAGTACGAACCCAAGGTCCCGCTCGGGGTCGGGTGCCTTCAGGAGGTCCACGTCCTCGGGCTTGCGGATCGGGCGCTCGATGACGGGCCCCTCCCCTGCCCCGATGCGCACAGGGACGCCCATGGCCTCCAGGGGGATGAGCAGGTCCGCGAACAGGATCGCGGCGTCCACCCCGAGCTCCTTGAGCGGCTGGAGGGTGACCTGCATGGCGACGTCGGGGTTCTTGACCATCTCGAGGATCCCGTGCTTCTCTCGGATTGCGCGGTAGGAGGGCGAGGAGCGTCCGGCCTGCCGCATGAACCAGACGGGCGTGCGGTCCACCGGCTCGCGCCAGCAGGCTCGCAGGAATCGGTCCTTCATGCCGCACCCCGGAGAGCCTTGAAGGCCGCAGCGGCCCCCTCGATGGTCCTCTCGATTTCGTCAGAGGTGTGGGCCGCGGACAGGAACGCCGTCTCGAACGGTGCAGGCGGGAGATACACGCCGCGCCGCATGAGGGCCCAGAAGACCTGCGCGTAGGCCGACCGGTCCATGCCCCGTGCGTCCGCGTAGTCGCGCACGGGATGGTCCAGGAGGAAGAGACCCACCATGGACCCCACGCGTTGAATCTGGAGATCCACCGCCGCGTCCCCGGCTCCATCGCGGAGACCCTTCTCGAGGCGGCTCGCGTTCCGTTCGAGCTGGGCATACAGCGGGGGCCGCGCATGACCCAGCGCGGCGATTCCCGCGGCCATGGCCAGCGGATTCCCCGCGAGGGTGCCCGCCTGATAGACGGGGCCCAGGGGCGCGACCCGCTCCATGATCTCGTGCCGTCCGCCGTACGCGGCGACGGGCAGGCCGTGCCCGAGGATCTTCCCGAGGCACGTAAGATCGGGACGCACGCCGTACAGCGCCTGAGCGCCGCCCGCATCCACCCGGAACCCCGTGATCACCTCGTCGAAGATCAGGACGCTCCCATGGTCCGACGTGAGCCGGCGGAGTCCCTCAAGGAATCCGGGCTCGGGCGGGACCACGCTCATGTTGCCCGCCACGGGCTCTACGATGACCGCCGCGATCTCGGGTCCGTGACGGCGATACAGGTCCTCCACGGCGCCGAGATCGTTGTACGGAGCAAGGAGGCTATCTCGCACGCTCCCCTCCGGGACTCCCGCGGACCCGGGGAGGCCGGCGGCAGCGACACCCGATCCGGCCTTCGCGAGGAACTGGTCCGCGTGGCCGTGGTAGCCGCCCTCGAAGAGGACCACCTTGGAACGACCCGTGAATCCGCGGGCCACGCGGACCGCGGACATCGTGGCCTCGGTCCCCGAGTTCACGAACCGCAAAAGCTCGATGGACGGGACCAGCGACCTCACGCGCTCCGCGAGCTTCACCTCGGACTCCGTCGCGGCACCGAAGCTCGTGCCGCGCCCTGCGGCCTCCCGCACGGCGCGGACCACGCCGGGATGGGCGTGGCCCAAGAGGAGCGCGCCCCAGGAGTTGCAGAAGTCTAGGTAGCTCGTCCCGTCCGCGTCGACGATCCGCGAACCCTTGCCGCGCACTATGAACCGGGGCGTGCCGCCCACCGATGCGAACGCCCGGACGGGACTGTCCACGCCGCCCACCAGGCTCTCCCGGGCGCGGGCGAACAGCCTTTCCGAGCGCGGCGCGCGCGGAACGTCGGAGACCATGTCAGATCCCCAGCGCGTCCAGCATCTGCTCCGGGGTGCAGAGGAGGCACGTGAAGATGGGCGTCTCCCACTCCGTGTACTTGCTCGCCTCGCTGGGCCGGAGATCCATGACGAGGTCCAGGAAGTCCAAGGGCTCGGCCGTCTCGAAGGAGAGCATGAACTCTTGGTCGTCGAGGCCGAAGGAGTAGGCCGTGTGGATCTTCACGCTGGGGTACTTGTGGCCGATCCGGAAGTGGTCTCGCATCATGTCCTGCCGCTTCTCGAACGACAGGCCGTACCACTCCCGCTTCTTCCAGAAGGGGTAGACGAAGAGGTACTTCGCGCCACGGGGCAGCGCCTTCGTCGCGGCGCGCTCTTCGGAGCCCGACGTGGCCCCGCCGAAGTACTCGGAGGGCCGCGTCGCGGCCAGGTACGCATGGGCCGTGTCCAAGTAGTGGCCCAGTTCCGTAGACGCCACGCGGCGGGCCAGGTCCCGCAGGGTCTCCAGGTGGGGGTCCACGGTCCAGAGCATGAAGTCCGTCTCCGCACGGATGCCGGTCAGGGAGTACGTCCGGAGGACGATCTCGTCCTCGATGTCGTGGAGCAGCGCAGCGAACTCCGACTTCTGCTTCTTCTTCACATCCGCGGGGAGGAGCTTCCACTCGGGCCGGACCTTGTAGAAGGTGTACTTCACAAACTCCCGCCGCTCCTGGGGATTGCCGTGGGCTCCAGGGCGAGACTCCGCTTCCTCAGGCATGGGCCTTCCCTCCTCGCCACCGGGCCACGTCCTTCGCGTGGTACGTGAGGATGAGATCCGCGCCCGCGCGGCGGATCGCGGTCAGGGCCTCCTCCACGATCGCACGCTCGTCCACCCAGCCCCGCTCCGCGGCCGCCTTGATCAACGCGTACTCGCCGCTTACCGCGTACGCGGCCAGGGGCGCGTCGAAGCGGTCTCGAGCGGCGCGTAGGACGTCCAAGTACGGCAGGGCCGGCTTGACCATGACGATGTCCGCCCCTTCCTCGAGATCGAGCGCGATTTCCCGCAAGGACTCCCGCAGGTTCGCAGGATCCTTCTGGTAGCTCCGGCGGTCCCCGAACCGCGGGGCTGAGTCGACGGCCTCCCGGAACGGGCCGTAGAACGCGGAGGCGTGCTTCGCGGCGTAGGCCAGGATCACGGTATCCTCGAACCCGGCCTGGTCCAGCGCCGCACGGATCGCGGCCACCTGGCCGTCCATCATGGCGCTCGGGGCGACCATGTCGGCCCCTGCGGCCGCCTGGCTCACGGCCGTGCGCGCCAGCAGCTCTAGGGAGGCGTCGTTGTCGATCTTGCCGTTCCGCACCACGCCGCAATGCCCGTGGTCCGTGTACTCGCAGAGGCAGACGTCCGCGAGGATGGTCATCTCCGGCGCAGACTTACGGACCGACCGGATCGCCTGCTGGGCCACGCCGCCCTCGTCGTACGCGCCGCGGGCCAGCGGATCCTTCGCCGACGGGAGGCCGAACAGAATCACCGCGGGCACGCCGAGGTCCGAAAGTTGCTTGGCCTCCCGTCCCGCCTCTCCGACCGTGAGGCGGCGGATGCCGGGCATGGAAGGGATTTCGGTGGGAATCTCATCGTCCTCCCGGACGAACAGGGGCTGCACGAGATGGCCCACGTCCACCGAGGTCTCCCGGACCAGGGAGCGGATCGCCTCGCTCTGCCGCAGGCGGCGAAGGCGTTG
>JAWOML010000051.1:0-7326 GCA_033852515.1 Thermoplasmata archaeon
CTTCGGTTCACGTGACGAGCCAGCCGCGCGCATCCGCGAGGAGAATCGCTAGGGCGACGATCGTGGACTCGAACTCGCCGCGGCGGGCCTGGTCCAGCGCCTGAGTCGGCGACAGGCTCACCAGGGACTCCACCTCCTCGGGGTCGGGCGCCTGGCCCGTGGGCTTGCAGTCCGTCGCGAAGAACAGGTGGAGCGTGCCCTCCAGGTAGCCCGTCAAGCTGTTGCCCGAGTAGAGGTGCATGAGCTTGGCGGGTTGCAGGCCGGTTTCCTCGAGGAGCTCGCGACGGGCGCAGTCCTCCGGGCTCTCACCGTCCTCGGCCGTGCCGCCCGGCAATGCGATCGCGACGCGGCCGAGTCCATGCCGGTACTCGCGGGTCAGAACGACCTTGCGGTCTGCGGTCAGGGGAAGGATCGCCGCAGAGTTGCCGAAATGGAAGCGCACCCAGTTCTTCCGCGTCCCGCTCGCGAGTTCGACCTCGTCCTCCGTGATCGGAGGCCACACCTCGCGGAGGGTGTGGGAGTGGAGGATCTTGGGCGCCGGCATGCCGGATACCGGGGCCTCGGAGGCTTTGGAAGTACTTAGGGGCACCGGTGGCTGCCCGGAGGATGGGGTCCCTCGGGGAGAATGGGGCGCATCCTTTTAGCCCGGCCTTGGAGTGGGAGCCGTCGAGTCATGTACTCCCGCTATCCAAAGATGCGACCTCTGCGCCTGGTGATCTGGCGTTTGCGGCACTCGAGGCTGCGGCGGGACTTCCACCTTCGGGTCGTCGCGGACGTCGGAGTGAGGGGAGCCCGCGGCTGGGTCCTCGATGTGGGCTCCGGGCCGGGCCTCCTCGCGCTCAAGCTGGCTGCGAGGAACCCGTCCCTTCGCATCGTCTGCGTGGACGTGGAGCCGGGGATGCTGAAGGCCGCGCGGGAAGCCGGCTGCCCGTACGCGGTCCGCGCGACCGCGGATCACCTCCCGTTCCGGGACGGTCAGTTCGCGACCGTGGTCTGCACCGCGACCCTCAAGGACTGGGCTCGCCGAGCTGAGGGCCTCCACGAGATTTCCCGCGTCCTCCCGGCCGGGGGCACCGCGTTTGTCTATGACTTCATCACGACGGGTCCAGGATCCGACCCTCCGGGATTTGCTCGACGCTTCGGCGTCACGGCCGAGCTGCTCCGGCGGAGGATGGCCCGGATGATTCCCTTCTCCCTCGACGACCTCCGGGGCCTCGCCGCGGCGGCGTGTGATGCGGAGGTCAGGGCGCAGATCGATCCCGTCCCGGAGTTCGGAGCCGCCCGACTTCTCCTCTCGAAGTCCGGGTCTCCCTAGGCCGTCGCGGCGCCTCGAATGGAATGCGACCCCGCGGTGCACGGACTCCCGTTTCTGGGTCGTCATGTCTGTCCGGAGCAAACGCTTAATAGGGTCTGGTTGACTTCGCGCTCCCAATGCCCTTCAATTTCTTGAAGCGCAAGAAGCCCGAGAAGGCGAAGGGAGGCGCCGAGGAGAAGAAGCCGGGCGAAAAGCTCGGCGCCGAAACGAAGGGCGGAGCGGAGCGAAAGGCCGAGGCCAAAGCGGAGGCGAGCGGGGCCTCGGGCTCCGAGCCCATGGCGGCCGTCGCAGAGGCGCCGCGTCCTACGGCGGCTCCCGAAGCCGCGCCTTCGGATCTGGAGGCGGCGGTCGGGGAGCTGCACGCGGGGCTCGTGGACCTGGGCCTGACGATTGCCGGGACAAAGACCGTGTTCACGAAGCGGGTCGCGGCGTTCCCCGAGGGCACGGGCGCGTTCCTCACGGCGTACCGGGAGAAGCCCTACCGCGCTGGGACCCGGATCCTCGCGGACTGGCTCGGCTTTCGGGCACCCGCAGAGTTCGATCCCGAGAAGCTCCTGGCCGATGTGAACCTCCGCCTGAGCTCCTTCAAGCTCTCCGTCCAGATGATGGACCTCAGCTGGCTGGACCAGGAGCTCAGCTTGCGCAAGGCCCGCCTCCGACAGGGCGAGATCGAGAAGGTCGTCCGGTTCAAGGACGCCCGGGACTTCATCCGCGGCGTGAACGACCTGATCGCCGCGCGCAAGCTCGCGTTCCTGGAACTCGAGACCTGGTCCCGGGATTATGCCTTCCTCCTCGTCCGCGAGCCCAAGTGGGACAGGCTTGCGGCGACCAAGCTCGTCGTGGTAAAGGCGCCGCAGACCGCGGTTGGCGGGGAATGCGGCGAGTGCGGCGCGCCCGTCGGGGAGAACTGGCACGACTGCCTGTCCTGTGGCGCGGTCTTCGGGACCGAGTGAGCGCCTCACTTGGGCGGCTCGTCCTTCTTCATCGCCGCGCCGGGCTTGGACCGCAGGACGGGCGTGGGGTCGTACATCTTCTCGGGCCACTCCCGACGGTGGACGAGCATGCCGCAGTGGGGGCAGTTCTTCTCGTCCAGGTGCTCCTCGTTCCGCGTAAAGAGGACCTTTCCGTCGCAGTACGGGCAGTGCAGGGTCCGGGGCTTCCGCATGATCCGCTTGGCGAAGACGGAGATCTGCCCTTCCCGCAGCTCGGGCGCCATGGAAGCCGAAACAGGGAGCCGCGGGATATGAAGGTTGTGTCGCGGTCGCCGTCCGTCGCCTCTGGATGGACGGTCTCGCAAAGGTCAAATGGGCCCTCCGCATGCCTCGCACGGAAACCATGTCCGACCTGCGGCTCCGCAGCTACCACGAGATCAGCGGTGCGGTGTTCCGCAAGGAGGCGGGCTGGGAGGTCCCCGCCAGCTACGGCTCGCTGGACCGCGAGGTGGATGCGGTACGCCGGGCCGCGGGCATGCTGGACCTCAGCGACCGCGCGAAGGTCCGCGTCCGCGGAGCCGACCGGATCACGTTCCTCGACGGCCTCGTCACCGCGGACATCAAGGTCCTTCCCGCGCAGTTCGCCACGTACGCTCTCGTTCTAGACGAAGCGAGCCGGGTCCTCGGCGACCTCCGGATTATCGAGGAAGAGGGCGCCTCAGTGCTGGACATCGACGCCTCCCAGAAGGATGAGTTGCTCGCGTACCTCCGGAAGCAGATCGTGAGCGACGACGTGACCCTCGAGGACCTGGGCTTTTGCGGGCACGTCGAGGTGTATGGCCCCGTATCCCCGCGCGCAGTGAGCGCGGTGATCGGCGTGGACGTACAGGGCCTCGCCGTGGACGAGCAAGCCTCGTTCCCACTAGGCCGACGCACGGTCGGGCACGTGGGTCGGGTGAGCGCCTTCGGCGAGAGCGGGTACGCCGTCTGGGCCGAGGGCGATGGGCTGGAGATCGTGTGGGACGCGCTGTCCCGGAGCGGCGTGACGCCCATCGGGCGCGACGCGGCCGAGGTCCTTCGCATCGAGGCGGGCCGCCCGCGCTTCGGAACGGACATGGGCCCGGACACGCTCGCGGCCGAAGTGGCTCCGGAAGGTTCCATCAGCGGGACGAAGGGCTGCTACCGCGGGCAGGAGGTCGTCGCGCGGGCGGCGAGCATCGGGCAGATGAACCGTCGCCTCGTCGGGCTGCGGATTGACGGCGATGTGCCGCCCTCTCGAGGGGATCGCGTCAGCGCCGCAAGTGAGCCCGTGGGGACCGTGACCAGCGGCTGCTGGTCGCCCACGACGGGCTGGGTTATCGCCCTGGCTCTCCTTCGCATGGACAAGGTGACACGGGGATCCCAGATCTTCATCGACCACGACGGCTGGGACCTTCGGTGCTCGCTGCATCCCCTTCCGTTCGTCTTCGGACGGTCGTGAGCGCGACGCGAGACTCATATAGCCCCGAGGGGTAGGGAGCCCCCATGTGCCGGATGATGGGGGTCGTGAGCCGCGGGCCCGTGTACTACGACCTGTTCGAGGAGTTCGCGGACCTGTCCACGAAGGGGATGTGCCCCATCGGCGCCCCGGACGAGCGAGGTCACCGGGACGGGTGGGGCCTGCTCTGCTTCCAGAACGGCGCGCTCAAGATTCAGATGAAGGACGTGGGCGGTGCGGCGGAGGCCTCCAAGTACTACGGCACCGCCTGGAAGATCGCCAAGCTGAACATCGAGCGGGCGGAGGGCCAACACCTGATTGTCCTGGGCCACCTGCGACGGGCCTCGGACCCCAAGACGGTCGGGCAGCGGTGGTCGCATCCGTTCGTCGAGGAGCGGGACGGCGTGACGTGGGCGTTCCAGCACAACGGCTCCCTCAACAAGGAGTCCCAGGAGAAGGACGTGATCGACTCCCAGATCCTCTTTCACCTCGTCCTCGACGCGCTGGACGGGCGGGACCATGCCGCGGTCACCGCGGCCACGAAGCGGGCCCGGCAGCGCGCGATCGACGAGTACGACGGATTCACGGGACTGAACTTCATGATCACGGACGGCGCGGCGCTGCATGTCTACCGCGACTTCCAGACCAACGGTCAATACTACACCCTGTACCAAGACCACTTTGGCGAGATGGTCATCACGACCTCGGAACCCATCCTAGCCATGAAGGCGGATCCCATGCCGCGGGGCGTCCTCCACACGGTTACGCCCGACCTCGAGGTCCAGACGTCGACCGTGGCGTGACCGCCATTCCGGAAAAACGTTAAGCGACCGTGCACGTCCCCGGACCCAGCATGCATCGTCGCGCGCTGGACGTCCTCGGGTGCCCGGAATGCAGGGGTCCGTTTCGGGATCTCGTCCCCGGTACCGAGCCGGTCGAAGCGGGCTCCATGCGATGCGGGGCGGGACATGAGTACCCGATCGAAGGGGGCATCCCCTTCCTGGTCGTCGCGCGGGATCGTCAAGCGCTCCGCGGCTTCGCGGACTCGTACGCCCGCGCCTGGGCCCGCGACGGATGGGGCAGTTCCGACGTCGCATATCTGAAGGAGCTTCCCCACCGCGACACCACAGGGAGACACCGCACTGAATGGCGGGTCAAGGCCCGGAGCATGGACGCCCTTTTGGAGACCTGGGAAGGCCCGGGTCGACTTCGGATGGCGGACTTGGGCTGCGGGATGGGTTGGCTTGCCCACCACCTGGCCCAGCGCGGCCATGAGGTGTACGCCGTGGACGCCTCGCTGGACGACGCGGTGGGTTTGGGAGCCGCGGCCTTGCTATCCCGCCTAGGCCCGTCCTTCGAACCCATCTGGGGCGACCTCGAACGACCGCCGTTCCGGGACGCATCGCTGGATGCCGTCGTGTGCAATGCCTCCTTGCACTACTCCACGGCGCCCGGAACAGTCCTCGCGGAAGTTGCGCGCATCCTGCGGCCCGGGGGGCGGCTGGCCATCATGAACTCCCCCGTGTATCGCGATGCCGCGAGCGCTCGGCGGGCGGAGGCGGATTTCCGAAAGCATCTCCGAGACGTGGGAGCAGGAGAGCCGGTCACGTCCCGGTACCATCACTTCGTTCGCGCGGAGCTCGAGGACGCGGTGCACCGCACCCTCGGCCCGGTGCGTGAGATTCCCTTCGACCCAGGACTTTGGTTCCGCACCGTGCGGCGGCTGAAGGGGTTCGCCCTGCGGATGGAGCTCGCGTCGTTCCCAGTGCTCGTCGCGACGAAGCCACGCGACTCCGGGACCGGCGACGTGGAGGATCGAGTCGTCCACCCCACATCACCCGGGTAGAGCGTCTCCGGAACGGGCAAACACTCATGAGCGACCCCGGCGCTGGTTCCCGTACCATGCCGGAGGCCCTGCACGACGGACGAGGCGAGGAGGCGCTGGCCACGAAAGCTTCCATGAGCATGGACCCCGTTCATTGGGGAAGTGGCCCCGAGGTCTACCGCGGCCTTCAGGCGAGCTTCGACCAGCTCGCCCCCTCGTACGACGAGGACATTGGAGGCAACCTGATCGGTTCCCAGATGCGCGAAGAGTTCCGGAGGGCGGTTGCGGCCGAGTTTCCCCCTGGGTCCAAGCTCTTCGAGATCGGCTGCGGCACGGGCTCGGACGCCCTCTGGCTCGCTCGGCAGGGCAGCTCGGTCGTGGCGACCGATATCTCCGACGCGATGCTGTCGCGGTTGGAGGCGAGGGCCCGGGTCGAGGGGCTCTCGGAGCGGATCGCGTGCCGGAGGCTCGCCGCCCGGGACGTCGGAGACCTCGCCCGCGAGTTCGGCGAGGGGGCGTTCGACGGTGGGTATTGCCACGCCGGGGCCCTGAACATGGAGCCGGAGCTCGCCCGGGTTCCCGAGGGCCTTCGCCGGCTCATCCGACCTCGCGGGGCGTTTGTGTGCAGCCTGATTAACAAGACCAGCCTCTTCGAGATTCTCTTCTATCCCACGGTCCTGAGGCCTCGCAAGGCGTTCCGGCGTCTCGGCAACGTGGTGCCCCTTCCGATCTCCCGGAAGCCCCCGCTGAATCGGAACGTCGTCCCTGCCCGATTCTACAGTCCCTCCGATGCGGCCCGGATCTTCGGTGAGGGATTCTCGCTGACTTCAGTTCGCGGCGTACGGATTGTGCTCCCTCCGGCGAACCTTACGGACGAGTATGCGCGGTACCGAACCGCGTTTCTGGCGCTGGAGCGGGTCGAGCGTCACGTGGCGAGCATGCCCCTGTTGCGATCGTCCGGGCACCACTCCCTCCTTGTCTTTCGGAAGAAGTAAGGTCCCGGATGCCTCGGGAGGGCACCGCGGTCCCCGGCCGCGTCAGGCCGCAGACAACTCGACGACCTGGACCTCCACGTGGACGCCCGGCGCCGAGGCGATCTGGGATCCCACGAGGCTCGTGTAGTGCCCCGGCGCGGCCCGGATGCCCGTGTCAACGGGCCCGATGATGGGCAGGACCGAGCCGGCGGAGCTGCCGCCTCGAACGACCTCGGAACCCGATAGAATCAGGAAAGTCCCCGACGGGCTGACGTCCCAGGCCGTGATTTGCACGGAGACATGAACCGTGTCGCCCGGCTGCGCCCCTGGGGAGGCAGACCCGTTGCAGGACGTGAACTCGGCTCGACCACCGGTCTGATTCAGCTCCATGGAGCCCCAGATCCCGCCGACGGAGATGGGCTGCCCCACGAACGTTTCTCCCCGACACGCGTCCCGGTTGTTGCAGTTGGCGGACACAGCGATTCGCCAGACGGTCTGCTGCGGATTCTGGGCTCCAGCGCGAGAACCCAGGTCGGGTGTCGGGAGCCCAGCGGAGATCCAAACGCCGAGGCTCACCATGACGAGGCCGGTCAGTAGCACTATGCTCAGAATTCGCGGGATTCGCGGCATGTTCAGTCTTGGAAGACCTCATACGGGTACTTGGCGCGTCGGAGGAATTCCATCCGAGCCACAGCCGCCGGGTTGTTCCTGCGGGAGGACTGCACGCCGCGGTACAGCTGCCACGAAATCCAGCGGCAGGCGCGCTCCAGGAGCGAGCGCATCCGCGGGTTCCTGCGCACGCC
>JAWOML010000052.1:0-5473 GCA_033852515.1 Thermoplasmata archaeon
CGATGACGCCGGGATTGGTGGACGGCAACCCCGTCGGCAAGCCCGTGATCACTCTCACGGTCGCGAAGACGGCGAACGGCGCGGACATCCTCGTCGCGGGGATCCAGCCCACGGAATTCCCGAGCGATTTCCGGGTGAACATCGAGGACGTCTCGTCTACGGCCTTCGGCTCCGCCGTCCTAATGCCGACGTCGTCGGGCAGCAGCGTGACCGTCACGGTGCCAAGCGGCGCGGTCCCCACCGTGTTCTCCGTCCAGTGGCAGAACCCCGGCGGGTCAGGTATGGTCAGCCAGGGCGATCACTTTGTAATCAGTTGGAGCGGCGGCCCCTATCCCCTTGGGACCACCTACGCCTTCCTGCTCATCTGGAGCGACGGCTCGACGCTTACGACGATTGACTGGCAGGTGTAGGCCCCTCCCGCTGCGACGTGCGGCGGGGGCCATCGGGTTCCCTCCGACAGGTATAACCCAAGGCTCACGCGTTCCTTAGAGGACAACATGTTCAGCCGGGGCCGCCCGCCCACGCCGGAGGAACACCTGGTGCGGACATTCCAGGATGAGCGCCTCGAGCCAGGCCGTCGGCTCGCCGACGATGGCGACGCCATGCGGCACGCGGCGGGCCAGGGCGGATACGGCAAGTGGTTGGCCATCCTGCTGGGCGTGGTCGGAATCGCGGCGCTCTTCCTGATCCTCTACCTGCTCGCGGTCCGTCCTTAGCCGGATCCCCGGTGCAGGTCCAGCGTCTCGGTCCGATCATCCCCGACGAGGGCGAGACGCGTGGCCGCGGCCGCGATCAGGCCTCCAGTGCCTTCATAATCTGGGTCCCGCATTCCGGCTGCGGGAGGCATTCGACGAAGCTCGACCGTGCGCAGCTCGTGGGTCTGCTCCTCCTCGCAGGAGGGCTCGTGGGCTTCGGCGGGATCCACGCCGCCGAGCTAGCCTACCCAGGGTACAACGTGAGCGAGGACTTCGTGAGCGATCTCGGAGCCACCTGCGTGGATATCGCGTCCAGCCCCCACGACTGCACGGTCGTGCAGCCCGCCTCGACGATCTTCTCCTTGTCCGTGGACGCGCTGGGCCTCCTGGTCCTCGTCGCGGCGGTCCTGGCGTACCCGCTCGTCCTGCCGCGGCGGCTGGCCCTCCTCCTCGGCGTGACGGGACTCGGGGCGCTGGGCGTGGGCCTCGTGTCCGAGGCGTACAGTCCGTTCCACTCTGCGTTCGCGCTCACGGCCTTCCTGGGCGGAAGCGTGACGGCCTTGTCGTCCTTCCGCGTCCTTCCTCGCCCCCTCGCGTACGTCTGCCTCGCCCTCGGGTGCTTGGCCACGGTGGCCCTGGGATGGTTCTCCCTGCTCTCCTTGGAG
The DNA here is from genome assembly GCA_033852515.1 of Thermoplasmata archaeon. Taxonomy (GTDB): domain Archaea; phylum Thermoplasmatota; class Thermoplasmata; order RBG-16-68-12; family RBG-16-68-12; genus RBG-16-68-12. The sequence continues at coordinate 1,361 of JAWOML010000052.1, forward strand.
ATCCGCGCGACCGCCGCTGGAACGACGTTCCCGACCATTTGGTCTCCGCTCGGCGTGGGCGGCATGGAGCGCATGGTTGTCGATCCCATCCTCGCGTGGGTCGCGGTTTTCGGGGCCGCTCGCTTGTTCCTCCCGGGCGGGCTCGTGCGACCCTCGGCTTTGCGAACCGTCGCGAGAGAGCCCCCGGCCTCGGGGACGTGAGGTCGTCGGTTCGGCAGCGGACGACCGAGCCTCCGGGCTGGCCCGATTCGCCACTCCTGAGGGGATCGTTTCCGCGGCGGTGCTGCCCGAGATGCGGATGTCCGTCGGTGCGCCCCGGGTCACTGCAGTTTCGCGAGGACCTTGGCCATTTCCTCGAGGGTCCACGCCTTCATGGTCACCGTGCGCGCGTTGCCTGCGATCCCGAGCTGCAGGGCGATTTGCATGGCGACCTCGTCGCTCGGTCCCTCGGCGATCGCGACGAAGTCGTATTCGCCCATGGTCGAGAAGATCGTCAGCTTCGCGCCCAGCTGCTCCGCCATCTTGTTCAGGGCCGCGAGCCGCGCCGGCGTTCCCTTGGCATCCTTCACACCCTGGTCCGTCCACGTCACGAGGCTTACGTAGTGAGGCATGCTCCTCCCTTCCCCTTGCGATTCCGTGTCATGCGGCTCCGGCAGCTTAGCCCTGCCGCGTGCTCGCTCGAACTAGCCTTGGGGAAGAGTGCGGATTCGTAGGCGAGTTCCCGGACCGTACATACGGGACAACCAAGTACGCTCCCGTCCATGCGTTCCCCTGGAGGAGCGGCGTCGGAGCCGGGTGGGGCCGGCAGTGGCGCACCACCTCGGCCTCGCGGGCGTTCCTCGCCGTCGCGGTGCGGGCGACGGGGGTGAGCGAGTTGTCGGTCCAAGCCGGCCAGTGGGCAGGGATGCGGGTCAGCGGTGCGAACATTCGCTCAGTGGCGAGGGCGCTCGGGGTCCTCGGGATCGCCGCGCTCCTCGTGGTCTCTTCGATCGCGTTTCTCCCACCGTCCACAGCATCCGTGGCGGCCACCGCATCGTCCGGCTCGATGGATGACGCGGTCTTCGGCCCGGCCGCGGGCGTGGACGCCAACACGATCCCACGGCTGCTTAAGGACATCAACCTAGATCCGGGGGACGCATACCCCGACGACCTCTTCGCGTTCAATGGCTCTCTGTACTTCCGCGCGAACGACCGCCACGGGACCGAGGTCTGGAAGACGGACGGGACGGCCGCCGGCACGGTCCTCCTGAAGGACATCGCCCCCGGCCCGGGAGGCTCGGATCCCGGCGGGTTCATCACCCTGGGGAACGAGGTCTTCTTCGGGGCCAACGACGGGGTCCACGGATGGGAATTCTGGAAGACGGATGGCACGAGCGCGGGCACAGTTCTCGTCGCGGACATCTGGCCGGGCATCGGCAGCGGCTATCCGGATTCCTGGTCGACGGCCAACGGGAAGCTCTACTTCGTGGCCAACGACGGGGTCCACGGGTACGAGCCTTGGGTCACGGACGGAACCGCGGCCGGCACCCGCCTCCTGCGGGACATCTGGCCCGGGCCCGGGGAATCCGGAGCCCAGCACTTCGTGCCCTTTGGCGCCGGCGCCGTGTTCCGGGCCACGGATCCCGTGAACGGGACGCAGCTCTGGAAGAGCGACGGCACTCCGGCGGGCACGGTCCTCGTGTGGAGGGCCTCCCCGGTCCACTACGCCACGATGACGTACGACTACGCCCCCTTCGGGTCCGAGCTGTTCTTTGCAGGGTCCGACCCGGACAACGGCACGGAGCTCTGGGCCACGGATGGGACCTCGGCGGGAACGCGCCTCGTCCGGGACATCTACCCCGGAGCCTCCAGCAGCAGCCCGTACGAGTTCCTACCCGTCGGCGGCTTCCTCTTCTTCCGAGCCGCTAACGCGAGCGGCGCCGAACTCTGGCGGACCGATGGGACCACCGCGGGCACGACGTACGTGAAGGACATCAACCCGGGATTCCCCGACAGCAATCCGTACCAGTTCGCCCGGGTCGGCGACGTGCTCTACTTCGTCGCGACCAATGCCAGCGGCCAGGAGCTCTGGCGGACCGACGGCACCCTGCTCGGGACGACCATGGTCCGAGACATCTACCCCGGATCCTACAGCGGCATGCCGCAGTACATTACCCTCCTAGGCAACATCCTCTACTTCCGTGCGTACAACGCGAGCGGCTGGGAGCTCTGGCGCTCCGACGGCACGTTCTCCGGGACGTCCATGGTCAAGGACATCAACCCGGGGGGCGGGTCGAGTTCCCCGGAGCAAATCACGGTCGTCGGCAACCGCCTCTTCTTCCGGGCTGACGATCCGGCCCACGGGCTCGAACTCTGGGTCTCCGACGGCACCGCGGCGGGCACGGCCCTCGTGAAGGACATCCTCCCCGGGACGGAGGACGGATACCCCGAGATGCTGACTGCCGCGACTCCGTACCTCTACTTCGTCGCGCCCTCGACCACGTACGGCTTCGAGCTCTGGCGGAGCGACGGCACGGCCGCAGGCACGGCGGTCGTGCGGGACGTGAACACGGGCACCCAGGGCAGCAACCCGTTCCTGTTCACGGTCTTGGGCAACGTGAGCTTCTTCCGCGCCTCGGACCCGGAGCACGGGGACGAGCTCTGGATCACGGATGGGAGCGGCGCCGGCACGCGTCTGGTCCGGGACATCAACCCCGGGGAGGCAGGCTCCATGATCTCGGACCTCACCCTGATGAACGGCACGCTTTACTTCCTGGCCGGCGACGCGGGGAACGGCTACCAGCTCTGGACCAGCGACGGCACGGAGGGCGGGACCCGGATCGTGCGGAACCTGGGACTCACAGCGGACCCCAGGGACTTGACGGCGGTCGGGAACCGCCTCTACTTCGCGGCTGTCGATCCCGTTTCAGGCACCGAGCTCTTCAGCAGCGATGGGACCGCGCTGGGCACGGCCCTCGTCAAGGACATCAACCCGGGCGCCCCGGGCAGCTACTGCGGCGGGCCTCCGGCCCCGTACAACGGCCGCGTGTACTTCTCTGCGACCAACGGGACCACGGGCTGCGAGCTGTGGCGGACGGATGGGACCGCCGCGGGCACGGAGCTCGTCAAAGACTTGTACCCCGGAGCGTTGGGCGCCAACCCGTACGAGTTCTACCCGGCCCATGGGCTCCTTTTCTTCACCGCGTCCGATGCGAACGGCACGGAGCTGTGGCGCACGGACGGCACGGCCGCGGGGACGCTCATGGTGCGTGACATCTATCCGGGCAGCTGGAGCTCGTACCCCTTCGCCCTCGTCTCGCTCAACGACCTCCTCCTGTTCCGTGCAGGGGACCCCATCAACGCGACAGAGCTCTGGCGGAGCGACGGGACCCGCGCGGGCACAGTCCTTGTGAAGGATATCGCGCCCGGGGCCAATAGCAGCGGCTACGGGCCCGCCATCGTGTACCAGGGCTTCGCGTACTTCGTGGCCGACGACCGCGTCCACGGGTCCGAGATCTGGCGGACGGACGGAACGGCGGCGGGCACGAGTCTCTTCCTCGACCTGCTCCCAGGCCCCACGGGCTCCCAGCCCAGCCTGAGCCCACCCGTGGACGGCGTCCTGTACTTCCTCGGGAGTGCCGGGGCGGCCGACCCGACCTTGTGGCGTACGAATGGCACCGTCGCGGGAACGGCCCCGGTGAGCGGTCTGCTCTTCGGCGGAGGGCGGGACGGACCGGTGGTCGAGTCCGCGCTCCGGCCCGACGGCTTCCGCGGGGGCGGCTTCGTGGGCCTGAACGGCGCGCTTCTCCTCACCGGGGACAACGGCACGACGGGCCCTGAGCCCTGGATTCTCGACCCCGTGGCTCCCATGGTCACCGTGCCTGCGGACGTGACCGTGGAGGCCGCGTCCCCGGCAGGCGTCGCGGTCTCCTTCGACGCGACCGCCACGGACAACCTGCCCGGCTCGTTCGTGCCGAGCTGCGACCCGCTGTCCGGGTCCACGTTCCCCCTGGGAACAACCTCGGTCGCCTGTACCGTGCACGATGAGACGGGGAACCCCGCGGGCGCGTCGTTCCACGTCACGGTTCGCGACACGATGGCGCCGACCCTGGTGGTCCCCGAGGACCTCACGGT
>JAWOML010000053.1:0-3468 GCA_033852515.1 Thermoplasmata archaeon
AGGTCCTGGACCCACTCGAAGTAGGAGACGGTCACGCCGCCGCCGTTCGCGAGGATGTCCGGGATCACGAGGACGCCCTTCTTGTAGAGGATGTCGTCCGCCTCGGGAGTCGTTGGGCCGTTGGCGCACTCCGCGCTGATCTTGGCCTTGATGCGGGGCGCGTTCTCCGAGGTGATCTGGTTCTCCAGGGCCGCGGGGGACAGGATGTCCACGGCGAGCTCCAAGAGCTCCTCGTTCGTGATCTTCTTCGTGCCGGGGAAGCCGACCACGGTGCCGGTCTTCTCCTTGTGCGCGAGGACCTCCTTGGGGTCGAAGCCCTTCTCGCTGTAGATGCCGCCCTTGCTGTCCGAGACGGCCACAATCTTGCAGCCGTACTCGTCCTGCATGAGGCGCGCGTAGTGGTACCCGGCGTTGCCGAATCCCTGGACCGCGACGGTCGCGCCCTTCAGGTTCAGCTTGATCTTCTTGGCCGCCTCGCGGCTCGTATAGACCGCGCCGCGGGCTGTGGCCTCGTCGCGGCCGAGGGAGCCGCCGATCGGGATGGGCTTGCCCGTCACGACGCCGGAGACCGTGTAGCCCTTGGCCATGGAGATCGTGTCCATGATCCAGGACATGGTCTGGCCGTCCGTGTAGACGTCCGGGGCGGGGATGTCCCGCTCGGGTCCGATGATGATGGAGATCTCGGAGGCGTACCGGCGCGTCATGCGCTCGTTCTCCGACTTGGACATCTCCTTGGGGTTGCAGATGATCCCGCCCTTCGCGCCGCCGTACGGGATGTCCATGACGGCGCACTTCCAGGTCATCCAGCAAGCGAGGGCCCGAACCTCGTCGATGCTCACGTTCCAGTGGTAGCGGATGCCGCCCTTGAACGGTCCGCGCGCGTCGTTGTACTGGACGCGATACCCGGTGAACACTTTGATCGATCCGTCGTCCATTCTCACGGGGAAGTTCACCGTGAGTTCGCGCTTCGGGTGCTTGAGCAGGCTGAGGAGCCCGGGGTCCAAGTTCAGCTTCTTTCCGGCCCGGTCAATCTGCTCCTGGGCCACCTCGAAGGGGTTCAGAGATTCCTTCGCTTTCGGCATGGGACACACCTCCGGATATCGAAGGACTTCGACATCGGGAGTAAGCGCGGTTAGGGATGTCCCCTCTTAAGATTTTGCGTCATTGAGTATGTTCATCCGGGTAGCGGGGCCCATTGCCTAACGTGGCCCGGCCACATTGTCATATTCTGTCACGTTCACGACGTTGCGGGGCGCCTCGCCGCGGAGGAAGCGGAGGACGTTGTCCAGGGCGGCCTCCATGGCCCACCGCGGTTGCCCGGGAATCGCGTTCGCGTTGTGCGGCGTCATGACCACGTTGGCGAGCTCGTGGAAGGGCCGGTGGAACGGACGGCCCTCCTTGCCCGGCGGGTAGACCCACCACACATCGAGGGCCGCGCGGAACCGGGGGTGCGTGCGCAGGTGCTCGTAGAGATCGTCCTCGACCACGACCCGGCCGCGGGCGATGTTCACGAGCACCGCGTCGTCCTTGAGGGCCCCGAGGAACGTGCGGTCCACGAGACCTTGGGTGTGCACCGTGAGGGGCACCGCCAAGACGACGTAGTCCGCGCGGGGCAGGAGCCGCGGGAGATCTGCGAGTCGTCCGCCCTCGTCCGCGGGAGGCATGACCGCCCCACTCCGGCTCACGCCCACCACGTGCATCCCGAAGGCCTTGCACGCGACCGCGACGTACGTGCCGATGCCCCCCATGCCCACCACGAGCAGCGTGCTCCCTGCGAGGGCCTTGCTGGGCGCCGACTGGTCGAAGATCCCTGCCCGGATCTCGCGGGTCCGCTCGGGGATGTCCTTGGCCGCGGACAGGAGGAGGGCCATGGCGTGCTCGCCCACGGAGACGTTGTAGGCGCCTGCGTTGCCGCACACAAGGAGGGATTTCGGGAACGTGCGGTAGGGCAGGTGGTCCACACCGGCCACGAGGGTTTGCAGCATCCGAAGGCGCGGCGCCCGCGCGGCGAGGTCCTCGGGGATCTCGCGGCCGAAGCCCACGACCACGGCGACCTCGGCTTCCCGCCACGCGGCGTCCCGGTCGGTCTCGGGCAGGTCCGCCAGAATGGATGCCTCGAAGGCGCCGCGGTTCCTCTCGGCGAGGACGGCACGGCGCTCCGCGTTCATGGGGCAGGCGAAGAGGACGCGGGCCATCGGCCTCCGGGTAGCCGCCTGGGCACTTGTCCCTTTCGACGTCCGGCGGAGGGCGTCAGCACTCGGAGTACCCGCAGGAGTGGCACTTCACGCAGCCCTCTTCGTACACGAGCTGCTTGCCGCACTCCGGGCACTCGGGATTCAGGCCCTTCTTGAGCATCTCGTCGACGTCCCGGGCCTCCCGCTCGAGCTCCACGTCCGTCTCCACGGCCCCGCCGAGCTCGTCGAACGTCTCCACGGGCGGCACCACGCCGGTCTTCTGCATCCCGATGTGGCGCTTCATGGCCTTCGCGATCGCGTCCGGGATGGAGTAGATCCGCTCGCCGTGGTCCACGGCGATCCGCGGGCTCCGGATTCCCTCGAGCTGGTCCACGATCTCGTCCACGGGCACCCCGGAGCGGAGGCAGAGGGACACGAGGCGCGCGAGGCCCTCCGTGAAGGAGGCCGTGTAGCCCCCGCCGCGGCCAATCTGCGCGAAGACCTCGAAGAGCCCCTTGTCATCTTCGTTGACCGTGACGTAGAGCGCGCCGTAGCCCGTGAGGATCTTCTGGGTCCGGCCCGTGATCACGTCGGGGCGGGCCCGGGGGCGGACCGCGACGGGCACCTCGGCGGGCACCGCGACGTGGACCTCCTTGGGCTTCTCCGCCTCGGCGACGCCCACGTTGAGGACCTGGTCCTCCCGCGAGCCGTCCCGGTAGACGGTGATTCCCTTGCACTTGAGGTCGTAGGCCAGGAGGTACGCGTTCTTCACGTCCTCCACGGTGGCCTCCTGGGGCAGGTTGATTGTCTTGGACACCGCGGCGTCGCAGTGGTCCTGGAAGGCGGCCTGCATCCGCACGTGCCACTCGGAAGCCACGTCGTGGGCCACCGCGAAGACCCGCTGCCACTTCTCAGGCACATCGGCGAGGCCCCGCGCGGAGCCGTGGTTCTCGAGGATCCGCTGCACGAGGTCCTCGCGCCAGAATCCCTCCCGGCGGGCGACCTCCTCGAAGTACTCTAGGAAGTAGGGGAGTTCCTCGCCCTCCATCACGCGCTTGTACCAGAGCAGGCTGAACTCGGGCTCGCACCCGCCCGAGGTGTCCGCGATCATGGACAGGGTACCCGTGGGCGCGACGGTGGTCACGTAGGAGTTCCGCATCCGGATCCCCTTCTCCCAGTGGCGGCTCCCCTCCCACGCGGGATACGTGCCGCGCTCCGCGGCGAGCTTCTGGCTCTCGCCGTACCCCGTCTCCTGGATGAACTGCATGACCTTGCGGCCCCACTCGACGCCCTC
>JAWOML010000054.1:0-2589 GCA_033852515.1 Thermoplasmata archaeon
AGGTAGAGCCCCGACGTCCCGCGCTCCTTGGCCTCGCGGTACAGGACCCGGTACGCGAACGTGGACTTCAGGGACCCCGGCGGCCCCGCGACGAGGACGATGTGACCCCTTGGGATGCCGCCGCCCAGCCGCTCGTCCAGGCCTGCAACGTGGACGGGGACGCGGACGTCCAGTGGCAGCACCTCGGACATGGAACCCCCTCGCGCGGCGCCATCGGGCCGCAGACCCGGATGCGGCACCGACCGGACGGGATATATACGTTGCCGCGGACCCGCGGTCGGGGTTCGGAAGCGGCGGCAGCCCGACGAGCCCGCGACTGGGAAAGCTCCTTATCCCCCAATCCATGCACCCTCCGGGGTTCGCCATGCCCGCGACCGTCGTGGTCGGCTGCCAGTGGGGAGACGAAGGCAAGGGCAAGATCATCGACTTCCTAGCGAAGGACGCGGACGTCGTGGTCCGGTTCCAGGGCGGCGCGAACGCCGGGCACACAGTCCAGGTGGGCGAGGAACTCTTCGCCTTCCACCTCATGCCCTCGGGCATCCTTCGTCCGCGCACGCTGAACGTGATCGGGAACGGCGTCGTGGTCGAACCCGGGCAACTCCTCAAGGAGATCGCGGAGGTCGAGAGCCGCGGCCATCCCGTGAGCAACCTCCGGATCAGCGACCGGGCCCACGTGGTCATGCCGTACCACAAGCTGCTCGACGGGCTCGAGGAGGGCCTGAAAGGGAGCCTCGCTGCGGGGAGCACGCGCCGCGGCATCGCCCCCGTGTTCGAGGACAAGGTGGGGAAGTGGGGGCTCCGGATGTGCGACCTCGTGGACCCCGAGACGCTCCGGGAGAAGCTGACCGCCGTGGTCCCCGTGAAGCAGCGGATCGTCACGGCCCTCGGCGGGACGGAGACCCTGGACGTGGAGGCCCTGTACAAGGAGTACGCGGACTACGGGGCGCGGCTCGCGCTCTACGTGACGGACACGTCCGCCCTCCTGGATGCCCAGCTTCGCCGCGGAAAGCGGCTCCTGTTCGAAGGGGCCCAGGGGACCCACCTCTGCATCGACCACGGCATCTATCCGTTCGGCACGTCGAGCAACTGCACCGCGGGCGCCGCGGCCACGGGCGCGGGCGTCTCGCCGCGGTACCTGAACGAGATCATCGGCGTGGTCAAGGCGTTCACCTCCCGCGTGGGCGCGGGGCCGTTCCCCACGGAGCAGCAGGACGCGATCGCGACCCACCTCCGGGAGACGGGTGGCGGCGAGTATGGGACGACGACCCGCCGACCCCGGCGCGTGGGATGGGTCGACCTGGTCATGCTCCGCATGTCCGTTCGCGTGAACGGGCTCACGGGGCTCGCGGTGACCAAGCTGGACGTCCTGGGCGGGCTGGACCGCGTGCGCGCCTGCGTGGGCTACCGGGACGGCGGGACGACGGTCAAGGAGTTCCCCGCTTCCATGAAGGTCCTGGCCCGCGTGGAACCCGTCTACCGCGACCTCAAGGGATGGCCCGAGCTGTCTGAGGAGGAATGGGCGGCGATCGCGAAGAAGGGGAAGCGCGCCCTTCCGGAGCCCGTGAAGCGGTACCTGGCGTTCCTCGAAGCCCAGCTCAAGGTGCCCGTGAAGATCGCGTCCGTGGGCCGATCCCGCGCCGCAACCATGGCTTTGGCCCGCTGACCACGACGGGCGCTACCCTATCGTGTCGGGATTCCGCGGCTCTATTCCTCTCGGGGGAATAGGGAAAAGCTCTATATCTTTGAGTGGAATAGCAGCGACGTGGCCGATCCCTCGGGACTCTTCCTGTACCGCCTGCGTCGCGAACTCCGCCACGGCGTGCTCCCCGTTTGGATCCTGGAGACGCTCTCCGCCGGCCCGACCTACGGCTACGCGCTCCTCGTGCTCCTCCGGAAGAGAGAAGGCGCCTTGGGGACCGTGAGCCCTTCCATGGTGTACTCCACGTTGGCCCGTCTCCGGCGATTCGGGCTCGTACGGTCGTACCACGGCCGCGAGAGCCGCGGTCCGATTCGAAGGTACTACGAGCTCACGGAGAAGGGCCGTGGGGTCCTTCCAGGGATCCGCGAACTTCAGAGTGCGTTCCGTCCCGCGGCCGAGGTGCCGGCGAGGTCGCGCCGGCCCGCATCGGGCCACGGGGCCGCGCACACGAGGGGATGACCGTGACCGCGAGCCCGAACCATCCCCAGAACGTTGCGCCGCTGGACCGGAAGACCCGGACTGTGGACGCAGGGCTGGTCCTTCTCGCCGGGATTCTGGGGACCGCCTCGATCATTGTGGCCTACCTAGTCCTCGCGGCCAGCCTTCCCCCAGGGATTCCTCTAAATGGGACAGGCCATGCCCCCGGGCCGGCGCTGTCCACCACATTCTTCCTCGCCCTTGGAGTCGGGCTCGACATCGCCCTCACCGCACTCTTCACGTTCCTCGCCCGTGCCATCTCGCCGTCACACATCCTCGTGCACGAGTACGGACCCGCCCTTCGGTTCTCAATCCTGGGAGCCGGGGTCGTCGTACCCCTCGGGATCCTTCCGTTCGCCTGGATTGCGACGCTGGCCGGCGCCGCGGGCATGTGGCCTGCGGGCTGGCCGACG
>JAWOML010000055.1:0-2796 GCA_033852515.1 Thermoplasmata archaeon
CCGGTCGCCGGAAGAACCCCGTTCCTTTCGAAGCTCGTCGGGTTGCCTCGTAAGGCGGAAGGGTAATCTAGACCCACCGGAATGGCAGAGGGTCATGGTGGCCATCGCGGAGATCCTCCACGGAAAGCACACGGGTGCAACCGTCGAGCTGAAAGGCTGGATCTACCGAACACGGACCGTGGGCGGCAAGGCTTTCGTCGTGGTACGAGACGCCACAGGGGTCATCCAGGCGACCATTTCCAAGGGCCAAGTCCCCGAGAAGGACTTCGCCGCGGCGGAGAAGGCTCTCATCGAATCCTCGGTCATCGTCAAGGGCGCTGTGGTCGCAGACAAGCGCGCCCCCGGCGGCTTCGAGATCCGTGTGTCCGACTTCCACGTGGTCCACTTCGCGGAGAAGTTCCCCATCCAGGAGGACCTCAGCGAGGAGTTCCTCCTCGACGTGCGGCACCTCTGGGTCCGGTCCCAGAGGATGACGACGATCTTCCGCATCCGCGACACCACGTTCAAGGCGGTCCACGAGTACTTCCGCGACAAGGGCTTCTGGGAGGTCTCTCCGCCCATGATCACCCCCGCGGGGAGCGAGGGCGGTTCCACGCTCTTCGAGCTCGAATACTTCGGCAAGAAAGCCTACCTCACGCAATCGTGGCAGCTCTACGCGGAAGCCCTCGTCCTCGCCATGGAGAAGATCTACTACGTCGGGCCGTCCTTCCGCGCGGAGAAGTCGCGCACGACGCGCCATCTCACAGAATACTGGCACGCGGAGATGGAACAGGCCTGGGTGGGCATGGACGAGGTGCTCAAGCATGCGGAGGGCGTGATCTCCCATGCCTGCCAGGTCGTCGCGGAGGAGCGGCCGGACGACGTGGTCGCCATGGGCCGGACGCCCGAGTTCCTCAAGGCGGTCAAGCCGCCCTTCGAGCGCATCACGTACGCGGACGCGTTGAAGTTCCTCAAGACGAAGGGGATGGAGATCGAGTGGGGCAAGGACCTGCGGACCCTGGAGGAGCGCGCCCTGACCGAGGGCAAGTCCAAGCCCGTCATCGTGACCCACTACCCGCGCGTCTCCCAGGCGTTCTACAAGGCGCGGGACCCGAAGGACCCCGAGGTCGTCCTGGGCTTCGACGTGATCGCCGGGGACGGCGTGGGCGAGGTGGTCGGCGGCAGCGAGCGTGAGACGGACCTCGAGGTGATCAAGAAGTCCCTCCTCGAGCAAGGCGAGGACCCGCGGGCGTACGACTGGTACCTCGACTCGCGGCGCTACGGGAGCGTCCAGCACGCAGGGTTCGGCATGGGCATGGAGCGACTCATCCAGTGGATCTGCAAGCTCGAGCACATCCGGGACGCGGTGCCTTTCCCGCGCACACCGGCCCGCGCCTCCCCCTGAACGGTCACCCTTTTAGGCGGGACGCGGTTGGGTCTGCGTCATGGGCGGGAGCCCCGATCCGTTTCAGCCGCTCCTCGACGACCACGAGGAGTTCCTCGAGAAGCTCACCGAACTCGAGGCCATCCTCGACGAGATGATGCACACCCGCGAGGCGACTGCGGCGAACCAGGAACTTCTGGACGAGTCCATCCGCTTCTTCGACGAGGAGCTCCTCCCTCACTTCCGGAAGGAGGACGAGCTTCTGCTGCCGCCCGTCGAGGCCAAGATCGGCCGATTCGGAACCCTCGTCAACGTCGTCGCATACGAGCACGAGGAAGTTCGGCGGGAGATTGGCAAGATCAAAGAAGCGCGGGGCGCCCTCGACGCCACAAAGGATCCATGGCCCGCGATCCAGGAACTCAACCGCCATGGCATCTTCACGATCCAGTTCCTCTGGGACCACTTCCGCAAGGAGAAGGTGAGCCTCTTTCCGACCGCCGCGAAGACCCTCACGGCCGACGAGCTGGCCACGATTGGCCGACAACTCGGTCAGGCCTGACGGCTCGCGGCTTGAATGCTCTCGGCCAGCTTGTCGAGCTCTTCCCGTTTCGGCATGGTCCCGTACCGCGGCCCCATCCTCAGCCCCACGCCGTCGCCCGCGTACCTGGGATACACATGGAGGTGGACGTGGAAGATCTCCTGGCCCGCGACGGCCTCGTCGGCCAGGTGGATGTTCACGCCCTCGCACTTCACGCCGCTCCTCCTCAGAGCGGCGGCGAGTTCCCGTGCGACCTCAAAGATCCGCCCGCCTTCTCCCGGTGGAAGGTCCGCAAGGTGGGCTGCATGGGCCTTCGGGATGACGAGGAAGTGGCCCGGGTTGATGGGTCGGATGTCCATGAACGCCAACGTGTGCTCATCCTCGGCGACCACGCTCGCAGGCAGCTCGCGTCGTACGATCTTGCAGAAGATACAGGATTCCGAGGGATCCTTCGGCACGGTTCGGGCGAAGCTCGGTGGCGGTTTGAACCTTTCCGACCCCGCCCGGTTCCTTGGCGGGTTCACTTCCTCGACGAGGGCCCGAGGACGTGCTCCGCGATGACGAGCTTCTGGATTTCGTTCGTCCCCTCGTACAGGCCGAGGATACGCGCGTCGCGGAACAGCCGCTCCACGTCGAACTCGCCGCTGAACCCGTAGCCCCCGTGGACCTGGATGGCCCAGTCCGTGACACGCTGGGCCATTTGCGCTCCGAAGAGCTTGGCCATGGACACCTCCATCGTGTTGTCCAGCCCGAGGTCTCTCAGGTGGGCAGCCCTCAAAGTTAGGAGTCGCGCCGCGTCGATCTCCACCGCGGACTGTGCGATCATCTCCCGGACGAGCTGGAAGTCCCCGATGGGCCTGCCGAACGCCTTCCTCTCCCGGACGTACTTCGTGGC
>JAWOML010000056.1:0-6693 GCA_033852515.1 Thermoplasmata archaeon
TGCCCACCCCCGCAAGCTCTCGCAAGGCGGGCGACTCCGTGCGGCACCGGTCTACGGCGAACGGGCAACGCGCCGCGAAGCGGCATCCCGGGGGCGGGTGGATCAGCGTGGGGATCTCGCCGGTCACGCGGTAGCGGGTCTTCCGCCGCCCCGGCTCGGGAGCCGGCAGGGCGGCCAAGAGGGCTTTCGTGTACGGATGGTACGGACGCTCCAGGACGTCTCGGACGGGTCCGATCTCGACGAGCTCGCCCAGATACATGACGGCCACGCGGTCCGCCACGAAGCGCACGGCAGCGACGTTGTGCGTAATCAGGAGATAGGAGAGTCCCAAGTCCTTCTGGAGAGAGACGAGCCGGTTCAGGATCTGGGCCTGGACAGCGACGTCCAGGGCCGACGTGGGCTCGTCGAGGATCACGAGCTCCGGGCGCACGCTCAGGGCGCGAGCGAGAGAAAGCCGCTGACGGCCTCCTCCGGAGAACTCGTGGGGATACTGGTCCAGCGATCCCGCGGGGAGGCCCACCGTGGGCAGCAGCTCGGTCACGCGGTCCCGGAGCTCCGCCTTGCTCAGATCCTCCTGGGCGCGCAGGGGCTCCCCGACGATCTGCCAGACCCGCAGGCGCGGGTCCAAGGAGCCCACGGGGTCCTGGAACACGATCTGGACCTTGCCACGGAAGGCGCGAAGGTCCGCCCCGCGAATGTGCGTGATGTCCGCCCCGTCGAACCGGATCGTCCCCGACGTGGAGTCATGGAGGCGCGCGACGAGCCAGCCGAGGGTGGTCTTCCCGGACCCGGACTCGCCGATGAGACCCAACGTCTCGCTGGGCCGGATGTCCAGGGAGACGCCGTCCACGGCGTGGATCACGTCCTTGGGCGCGCGGCGGACCGCGGCCAGGAGTGGCTGGGTGAGGGGGAAGTGCTTCCTGAGGTCGCGGACCTCGACCAGGGCGTCGGTCACGGGAGGGATTCCACCTCCTCGCTGAAATGGCAGGCGGCCAGGTGGCCGGACGAGAGCGCGCCCTTGGCTGTCTGGAGGACGGGGCCAGGATCCGTCCGGCAGACCTCCTTGGCCAGGATGCACCGCGGGTGGAACGAGCAGCCCGTAGGCAAACGTGACAGATTGGGCACGGAGCCGGACAGGGAGGGGAGCGGCCCGTCATCCTTGTACTGGTTCGGGTTGGCCCGCAGGAGGGCTTTCGTGTACGGATGCCGCGGGTGGCCGTACACCTCGGCCACGGGACCGAACTCGACGAGGTGCCCCGCATACATCACACCCACGTCGTCCGCCATCTCCGCGATGACACCTAGGTCGTGGCTGATGAACAGGATCGACGTCCGGACTTCCTCCATAAGCTCCTTCATCAGAGTGAGCACCTGGGCCTGGATCGTGATGTCCAGGGCGGAGGTGGGCTCGTCCGCGATGAGGAGGGAGGGCTTCCCGCTGAGGGCCGAGGCGATCATGATCCGCTGCCTCATGCCGCCGGAGAGCTCGTGCGGGTAGAGGTCCAGGATGGTCTCCGGATCGTTGATCCGGACCAGGCGCAGGTACTCGAGGACCTCCTTTCGATACTGTTCCTTGTCCGGCACGGCCGTTCGGCCTTGGCTCTTCTCCGGGAGGGCGGGCACAAGGGGCGGTTTGACGATCATCTCGGACGTCTTGGGCAAGGTCCGCTTGGAATAGTCGAAGGGTTCCAATCCCGGCGCGAGACCAGGTGCGAGACCCGGCGCCTTGCCAATCTCCCGGAGTTTGCGGATCCGGACGGTCTCCACGAGCTGGTCGAAGATCCGGAACGCCGGATTCAGGGAGTTGATGGGCTCCTGGAAGATCATCCCGATGCCCGTGCCGCGGACCAGGGGCAGCTTCCATTTCGGGAGCGCGAGCAGGTCCATGCCGCGGAAGAGGACTTTGCCCGATCGGATTCGCGCCGGAGGCTCCGCGAGGATGCGCGGAATCGCGTGGCCCAGGGTGCTCTTGCCACACCCCGTCTCGCCAACGATGCCCACGACGCGACCCGGTCCCATCTCGAACGATACGTCTTTCAGAGCGTGAAAGGTTCCTGCGCCGACCACGTAGTCAACGGAGAGGTTCTCGACCCTGAGGATGGGCTCGGCCACGGACTCAGGCCTCCGTGGATCCGATGCCGCCTTGGTGGGCGACCGCGGTGGTCGCGGCCGCCTGCGTCAGGGCCCTACGGCTCCTGGGATCCAGGATGTCCCGCAGCCCGTCCCCCAGGAGGCTGAAGGCCATGACGGTCACGAAGATGGCCCCGCCTGCGGCCAGGACCGTCCACGGAGCCGTCAGGAGGAGCTTCTCGTAGCCCTCGACCATGTTCCCCCATTCCGGGACATCCACGGGGACCCCGATCCCGATGAAGCTGATCGTGGAGAAGATAATGATGACCGTCCCCACGTCGAGCGTGAAGTACACGACCAGCGGTTCGAGGATATTCCGGAAGATGTGGCGGAAGAGGATGCGCCATTCGCCCACGCCCGCGGCCCGCGCGGCCGCCACGTAGGGCTGGTGCTTAATCGCGATGACCTCGCCTCGGGTCAGGCGCACGTAGAATGGCCACCAGGTGAGCATCACAGCCAGGATGGAGGGACCCGTGCCGCGGCCCAGGGACGCTGCAATCGCGAGCGCGAGCACCAGGGACGGGAAGGCCAAGAAGATGTCCGTGAGCCGCATGATGATGAGGGACACCGCGCCGCCCACGGTGCCTGGCTTGTCCCAGAACCCTGCGATAAGGCCCAGACCACCGCCCAGGAGCAGGGACACGCCGGAAACGGAGAATCCGATGAACAGGTCCAGGGGGAGCGCCGCGAGAATCCGCGAGAACATGTCGCGACCCAGGTTGTCCGTCCCGAGCCAGTGGTCCGCGGACGGTGGTTGGGCGCAGATCGTCACGTTGTTGATCACGGGGCACGACGACGTGTTCGGTGCGTTGGGGTCATACGGGGTGAGCATGATGGGATGCCCGAGGATCGCGCTCCCGATTGGTGGCACAATCACGAGCGCTGCCGCGGTGATCGTAATCACGAGGACAAGCACGAAGCCGACCAAGGTCAGCGGGTTGGCTCGCATGACCCGCAGGAAATTCAGGACCGCGAGCCGCCATCCTCCGGACGGCTTCTTCACGCGGGACACCTCGGGGCTCGCTCCTTCCTTAGTCGCAGGGGCTTCGGGCATCTAGCGCCACTCCACGCGCGGGTCGAGCACGCCGTACAGGATGTCGGCCACAAGGTTCGCGACGACCACGCCGATCGCGAAGAAGATCACGACTCCGATGGTGCCCGCGAAGTTGTAGCCCGTGATCGCCTCGAACGCGTACGCACCGATGCCCGGCCACTGGAAGATCTCCTCGATGACGACGCTCGTGGACAGGAGGCTACCGGCGGTGAGACCGAGCACGGTCACGGTGGAGATGAGCGAGTTGCGGAGGGCGTGCTTGTACAGCACGAGGAAGTCCGATAGCCCCTTCATCCGGGCGGTCTTGATGAAGTCCATGGGGAGCGTCTCGAGCATGGAGCCCCGGGTCATCCGCGTCGCGATTCCGAGGTTGATGAACGCGAGCGCGGTCGCCGGCAGAATCAGGTGGAGGATCGCGTCGACCAGGGCGCGGCCGTCGAGATGGAGCAACGCATCGATGACGGACATGTGCACGATCTCCCAGCCGGGAGGCGGCGTGCTCGTGAAGTCGCTCTTGTTCGGGAGGCCCAGCGCGGGCCCGACCGCGATGGCCAGGATCACGCCGCCCAGATAGGTCGGGGTGGCCCATCCGCTCAGGTAGAACGTTCGCACAAGGTGGTCGGCCCACCGGCCGGAACGGTTCGCCGCGACGACGCCGAGCGGGATCCCTACGACGATCATGAGGAAGAGGGCCGCGAGGACCAGCTCCAGGGTTTGCGGGAACGCAGACAGGATCGTCGGAAGCACGGGCTGCCCTCGCGGGCTCGCGCCCCAGTCCCCCAGTGCCAAGTTCTGGAGATAGCTCCCGAACTGGTTGGGCAGCGGTTGATCCAGACCGAAGTTAATGATGCACTGCTTGATCGTGCTCTGGCTCGCGTGAGGTCCCGACCACACCGCGCACGGGTTGCGGACCGCCAGGTGTGTGAAGATGAAGGTGATCGTGACGACGCCGAGGACGACGGGGATGAGCTGGAGCAATCGCTTGCCCACGAAGACTAAGAGGTCCCCTCGACTCCTCCCCACCCAGGATCCATCTCCTCGAGCGTCACCGTGCCCTTCGCGCAGAAGGGACGCGGGGAGCCCGGCCGCCCTCCGGGGACGCCGGGACGCTCAACCGCCCGGCAAGTGTCCCGTGCGTCATAAAGGTAAAGGTCCGCCCCGCGCCCGTCGCGCCGCGCTCCGGTGAGCGCTCGACGCGAGCTCTCCGCGCGGGTCCGCTGAAGCCTCGCGGTTTCTCCGAGGCTAAAGGCCTAAATAGATGGACCTATCTCGCCACCCAGCCGATTCTCATGTACCAGCGGGTTCAGCGAGAGGACGTGGTCCGCATCCCGCCCGAGCGCCTGGGCGAGGGCATCGACGTGGTGGCCAAGGAGCTCACCCGGACCACGCTCGAAGGGAAGGTCGGGGCGGACAAGACCCTGACCCTGATCGCGAGCAGCATCGAGGCGGTCGGCGAGGGACGAATCGTCCACGGGGACGGCGCGGTGTACCAGCGCGTGAAGTACGACGCCCTGGTGTTCGCGCCCCAGCTCCAAGAGGTCGTGGAGGGCACCGTGGTCGAGATCCTCAAGTTCGGCGCCTTCATCCGGTTCGGGCCGCTGGACGGGCTCCTCCATATCTCCCAGGTCATGGACGACCGCGTGGACGTGGACGAGGAAGGTCAGCGGCTCATCGGGAAGGACACGAAGCGCGACCTCCGCGTGGGAGACCGGGTCCGCGTGCGAATCGTCGCGGTCTCCCTAAACGAGCGCGCGCCGAGGGAGTCCAAGATCGGGCTGACGATGCGCCAGCCCGCCCTCGGGAAGCTGGAGTGGATCGAAGAGGACCGCGCCCGCGCCGAGGGCCGAACCAAGAAGGGAAAGAAGGGAGGCTGAGTCGTTGGTGGTCAAGATCCCCAAGGCGTGCAAGAACTGCTCCGCGATCACGGACGACGAGAAGTGCCCTCTCTGCGGCAACGAGACCTCCAAGGACTGGCAGGGCTACGTGATCATCGTGGACCACCCGAGGTCCGAGATCGCGAAGAAGATGGGAATCCAGACGAACGGGAAGTTCGCCCTCCGTGTTCGATGAGTTCGCGCGCGCGAATCTGAGGCTCCCCGATTCTCTGCGCGAGAACCTGAAATGGCCGATGGGACCCCTGGTCCACGGCCCCGATGTGATCCCGGCCCTGGGCGCCGCGAGCCCCGTGGTCACGGTGGGCGACTTCTGCACCCTGGACCTGATTGCCCGGGGTCGGACGCCGGACCTCTGCCTCGTGGACTTCAAGACCAAGCGGCAGGAGGACCCGGAGTTGCGCGATGCCTTCTCCCGCATCCGGGCTCTCGTCATGCGGCTCCGGAACCCTCCCGCGACCATCGCGGCGGAGTCCTGGAGTGTCCTGTCCGAAGCCTTTAAATCGGAGGAGCGGGTACGCGTCGAAGTCCAGGGAGAAGAGGACCTGTTGGCCCTGGTCTGCATCGCCCTCGCGCCAGAGACCGCGGCCGTCTTGTACGGCATGCCGGGCCAAGGTGTGGTGGTCGTGCGGGCGGATCCCGCCGCGAAGTCGCGGGTCCTGGACATCCTGAAACGGATGGAACGGTAGAACCCCATGGAACTCCAAGTCGTCGCCAAGAAGGAGAACCCGCTCCTGAAGCGAGTCGAGATTACCTTCAAGGCGGTCCACAAGGCGGAGCCCACCCCCACGCGGGACGCGATCCGCTCGGAACTCGCGAAGCAACTCAAGGCGTCCAAGGAATCCGTGATCGTGGACCGGTCCGCGTCGTCCTTCGGCAAGTACGAGACCCTGGGCTACGCGAAGGTCTACAAGTCCAAGCAGGAGGCCCTGTCCGTCGAGCGCTCCCACATCCTAGTCCGGAACAAACTCAAGGAGGCCGAGGTCAAGGAGAAGAAGGAGGGCGAGAAGGCCGAGAAGCCGGCTCCTGCGGAGAAGCCCGCGGCCAAGGCGGAGGCCAAGCCGGAGGCGCCCAAGGCTGAGGCGAAGGCAGAGCACAAGCCCGAGGCCAAAGCGGAGCACAAGGCGGAACCCAAGGCGGAGCATAAGGAGGAGAAACCCGCCAGAGAAGAGAAGAAGGCCCCCGAGAAGCACGAGGAGAAGAAGGAAGCGAAGCCCGAGGCCAAGAAGGCGGAACCCAAGAAGAAGGAGGGCAAGTGATGGCGGAGAAGAAGGCCGCCAAGGGGACCGCGGGCCTCAAGCACGGGTTCTACAAGATCGAGGGCAACCGCCTCGACCGCATGCGGCAGAGCTGCCCCAAGTGCGGCCCCGGGACGTTCCTGGCCCAGCACGAGGGCCGCGTGTCCTGCGGCCGGTGCGGCTACACGGAATTCGCCAAGAAGTGACCTTGCCGCCTCGTTTCGCCGTAGGCCATGCGACGACGATGGACTCGTCCGGATTCCACAGCCTTCCAGCCTCTCCGGGGACGTTCAACCTCACGTTCAGCCTTGGAGGCTAGTACAGCACCTCCCGGAACGTCATGGTGGCACGCGCGCAGAGGCACACGGTGAACGCGCAG
>JAWOML010000057.1:0-3540 GCA_033852515.1 Thermoplasmata archaeon
CCTACGATCGGCGGTCCGGAGCAACCTAGCTCGAGTGGCGGAGGACCTCGCTGGGCTCGTATACGACCGCTTCCCGCCATCGGTGGCGCACGGACTGGCGGAGGCCTCCGGGCGACCGGGGCTGCACTTGGGCAAGATCCTCCCTCGGATCGCCGGCGCATCCCTCGTGACCGCTCGCTTCGGCCGGATGATGACCTCGTCGAACCGGAGTCGGGCGTATGTCGCAAAGGCGCTCTTCGAGTGCGAACAGGACCTAATCGACGACGTGCTGGACAGCGGCACGTACACGTTCCCCGAAGCGCGGCGGCTGTACGAGGTCTGCGTCGCAAGCTTGACGGGTTCCTCGTTCGACCTGGCCGACTACGAGCGGAAGCTCAGGACCATCCTGAATCCCGAACACCAGGCCCTGGCCCCTCTCCTCTCCCGGATCGGCTTCGAGCTGAACATGCGCCTCCGGACCGCCCCACGCCGGGATGAGGTCATGCCCGAGCTCATCTCCGCGTACGAGCGGTTGGGCATCGCCCAATCGGCGACCGTGCTGCTCCGCGAACCCTCGGTGGACTTCGCGACCGCGCGGCGTGTTGCCGCGGAACTTTGGTCCCCTGATTCGGCGGCGCCGTGGTTCGAGCGCCTCGCCGCCCATGCGTCCTGGGTCCTCTGCCACACCCTGATTGACGTGTGTTTCCTTGAGCAGCCCATGACCGAGAAGGATCTCGCGGCGCATCGCGCGTTGTGGTACGACTTGAACGTGGACATGAGCCTGTTCGACCACGTCGCGGGGTTGGAGAAGGACCTCGCGGATGGCATCTACAACTTCGCCTGGGCCGCCATCCATGCGGCGCGAGGGACGATCCCCACCGGGCCCGCTGCGGTCACGCGGGCGGAGCGGGCGCAAGTCGTCGTCCGTGCCGCGGCCGCCGCGGCGCGCGCGATCCACAGGGACGAGGCCCACACGGGCGGGGGTGACGGCTTCTACCCATTCCTCGCGGTGCTCGTGCCCATCGTGCTGACCGCGCGGGGTGTGGGGAACGAATGCTGGGCCCTGGACATCTTCCTCGAGGCCTTCGAAGCCGCCTACCACTCGGCCACGTACTCGCAGCAGGCGTCCCCGCGACGGACGCACCGCGGGTTCGCGACCCTGCCGTTGAACCCGCGGGACTTCAGGATGCCTTCGTAGATGCCCAGGAACATGGCGCACATCGCGGGGGTGGGAAGCCAGTCGTAATGGCGCATGATCGTGCGGCGAGGATGCGTCTCCACCTCCATGCGTCCGAAGTTCCATTCCTTGGAGTATACGGCGGGCGCGTGTTCCGCGAGCGTCTCGAGCGGGAGGGCCCGAGCGAGCTGCTCCTTGATCGTCGGGAACGTGGCCACGGACTCGCGGAACACGGAGCGGATGAACGCGTACGTGCCGTCGCCGAAGCGCGTCTCGACGAGGTCCAGGAGCTCCGCGGCCGCGTCGACGGGCAGCCACGTGTCCTCCTCGATCTTCGCGGGATTCAGACTCCAGGGCCGCAGGGCGTCGTCGACGGGGGCCGAGCCCTGCATCTCGCGAAGGACCGCCAGAAAGCGCCGCACGCTAGAGCCGCGGATCTTCGGCACGAACCCGGCGGCGGGCGTCCCCCGGGCCGAGGCGGGGACGAAGCGCTCCTTGGAGTGGCCCATGTACCCGAGGACAGTCGCCCCGTCCGAGGTGAGGGCGTAGAGCCGGCCGCGGGCCTTGACCTCAGGGTTCAGGCACTCCACGAGGCCCCGCTTCCGCATCTCGCGGAGCGCGCGACTCACATGGGCGGTCCGGAGCCTCGTCTCCTCGCCGAGCTGGCTCGGGAACTTGGGCTTCACGGCGAGGGAGTTCAGAACCCGCTCGCGGTACGAACTCGATGCCACGTAGCTGAAGTCCTCCCACACGCGGCCAGCCTGCGGCATCGTGCCGCGCGCATCCCGGCCGATGGGTATCAAGACTTCGGCTGGCTCGAGGTCCAAACGAAGACCAGCCGCGGGAAACGCTTGACGGATTGTGCGACTGCGTGCTGAGGGGTTTCGGGTGACCAAAGCGGCCATCAGGCACTGCGCTGGGGCCTGCTCGGCTTGACGTCCTCCCGATGCCCTTTTCTGGACTCCCCGCGGGAGTCCCGCGAAATCAGGACGCTGAGTATAAGCCGCCTCCCTGGCGTCGGGGGAGCCCTAGGGATGGCCATGACTCGTTCCATGCGCATCCTGGCGTTCGTGGTGGCCGCGGCCATCACGGTGTCTGCGGTCGTGGCGTTGTCGGTGCCCGCCGCCGCGAAGGACGTGACCTACAACCTCTACGTGAGCGGCACGCAGGGCTGGGGATCGACGAACACGAGCTTCTCCGTCCCGGGGCCCACGCTCACCGTGGGCTGGCGGGACAACGTGACGCTCGTCCTGAACGCGACGAGCGGTACGGGCCACCGGTGGTTCCTCGACCTGAACAATGACGCGACCCGCAACGCGGGCGAGCCGCAGTCCCCGACCTTCTCGGCCGGATCCGCGGCGATCTCGTGGAACTTCACGGCGACGCAGAACGGCACGTTCGTGTACCGTGACCGCGCCAATCCCAGCCTCTGGGGCCTCGTCGTTGTGGGCGGGTCGAGCACGAGCACGGGCACGTCCCCGACCGCTCCGGCGGCGACCTCCGATGTCGTCTTCGTGGGGGTTGTTGCCGCGGTCGTGGCCGCTGCCGTGGGCCTCGTCTTGGGCTGGTTCTTCGGCCGCCGGTCCCGGATGCTGCCTCCGCCGCCGCCCAGCTGAGCCCTTGATCGTCGGGGGCCTGGCCCTTTCCGGGCACGAGACGTTCAGCGTGCGTCCTCGACCGACCGCGCTCAACCACGCTCTCGCTCGGAGTGCGAGCGGAGGACTGCGGTCGCCACGCCGTCCAAGCACAGGGGGCTGAGCTTGCCCACCGAGTGTTCGTTCGCGCAGATCGGGCCCAGGTCGCACTCCCGGCAGAATCGGGCGTGGAGGTCGTCCTCCGTGACCCCCAGCATGTCGGCGTCGTCGAAGAGGCCGTAGAGGAGCTTGAGGTACTTGCCCTCGGCGAGGCGCGGGACGTCGTACTTGGCCCCCGAGAGCCCGCCTTTGGACATCGCGTAGAATTCGTAGAGACGGCGCGCACCCTTGGATGCGTTGCACGACCGACACACCCAGGCCGCGTTCTTCTCGTCCTCGGGGCCGTTCCGGGCGCGGGGGAAGAGGTGGTCCAAGGTCAGATTCCCCGCGGCCCCGCAATACAGGCATCGGTGGAAGTCGTTGTGCTCCTTCACATACTCCCGGATGCTGTCCCAGGCGATCTCCCCGGATTGCAGCTTCTTGAACCGGTCCATGACGAACGCCCACTGCTTCTTGCCGACCCCCGCGGAGTCGGCGATGATCTTGGCATACTGCCAGTACAAGAGGTCCCTCAGGTCGCGGATCGCGGCGGGCGGCAGGCACATCCCCCGAGATCCCTGAGCGGGCGAGGCGGACCATGAAGGCTCGGTACGTATTGTGTCCACGCGGGCCTCAGCGAGAGAGGTCCTT
>JAWOML010000058.1:0-3233 GCA_033852515.1 Thermoplasmata archaeon
GGCCTCCTCGGCTCCGCGGTGTGCTCGGACTGCCACGGCAACCACGCGATCCTGCCGGGGGACCAGCCCAGGTCGGCGACCCACCGCCAGAACATCCCGACCATGTGCGGGAAGTGCCACTCCGGGATCCTCGAGCAGTACGAGCGGAGCGTGCACGGCAAGGGGATGCGCGCCGGGATCGCCGAGTCGCCGGTGTGCACCGACTGCCACGGCGAGCACACCATCACGAGGATCACCGACCCGTCGTCGTCCGTCAACGCGCGGAACATCCCGAAGACATGCTCGGGGTGCCACGAGAACATCGCGATCGAGTCCCGCTACGCCCTGCCGAAGAAGCGCCTGTCCACGTACATGGACTCGTTCCACGGCGTCGCGGTCGAGTACGGGATGACGAAGGCGGCCAACTGCGCCTCGTGCCACGGCTTCCACGAAATCCTGCCGTCGTCGGACCCGGCGTCTCCCGTCAACAAGGCGAACCTGCCCAGGACGTGCGGCAAGTGCCACCCCAACGCGGGACCGAACTTCGCCAAGGGGATCGTCCACGTCGAGGCGACGCCCCAGAAGGCGATGGGCGTGTTCGCCGTGCGCCTGTTCTACACCGTCTTCATCGCGGCGATCGTCCTGCTGTTCGTCCTCCACGTGGGGATGGACCTCCTGGGAAGGCGGCGGCGCGCCGCGGCGAAGCAGGAAGGGAGGAAGCCGGAGTGAGCGCGGAAAGCGGACCCGCCGGTCGGGTCTACGTCACGAGGATGTCGTTCCTGTTCCGCGTCCAGCACGTCCTGCTGATGGCCTCCCTTCTCGTCCTGGCGCTGACCGGCTTCGCGCTGATGTACCATCAGAGCTGGCTCGGGCAGCTCCTCATCCGGCTGGAGGGCGGGGTCATCAACCGGGGGATCTTCCACCGGACGGCCGCCGTGATCCTCATGGCCCAGCTCGTCTATCACGCCTTCTACATGATGTTCTCGAAGGAGGGGAAGCGGGAGCTCGACCTGTTCTTCCTCCGGAAGCAGGATTTCCACGATTTCCTCCAGGCGCTCCGGTTCAATCTCGGCATCGAGCCGGAGTATCCGCGTTTCGGGAAGTACGGGTACAAGGAGAAGTTCCAGTACTGGGGAGCGACCCTCGGCGTGGCCCTCATTTCCGTGACCGGGCTCATCCTCTGGGCCGAGAGCTTCTCGATGAGGGTCCTGCCGAAGTTCGTCCTGGATCTCACGCTCGTCATTCATGGCTACCAGGGACTGCTCGCATTTGTTATCCTGCTCTTCTGGCACCTGTACATCGTTCATCTGCATCCGTCCGTTTTTCCGATGAACGCCGCGTGGCTCACCGGAAAGGTTGACGCGGCGTGGCTGAAGGAGGAACATCCCGGAGAGTACGACAAATTAAAAGGAGAAGGGGTTCTATGAGATGGAAGCTTTGCGGCGCAGTGACCCTCATCGCCCTGGGAATAGCTGGCCAGGGGATTCTGACGCCCGCCGAGGCGCGAATATCGCTCGAAAAGTGCACGCTGTGCCACGGTAAGCCGGAGTTCCGCAAGATCCTCGTGGACGGCAAGGTCCGCGAGCTCTTCGTCACAGCCGACACGCTGAAAGGCTCGGTCCACGAGAAGAAGTCGTGTGTCGACTGCCATTTCGACGTCTCGGAGATCCCCCACCGGGAGCGCCCCAAGCGCGTCGCCTGCACCCACTGCCATTACAAGGGGAACCCCGAGGGGGCGCCCCAGTCCGACGCCTACCTCGAGTACTTCGCGTCGGCTCACGGCCAGGCGATCGCCAAGGGGAGCCCCAAGGCCCCGCTGTGCCAGGACTGCCACGGGAGCCACGCGATCCGCAAGGTCAAGGACGCCGAGTCGGCGGTCTCGCGGTTCAAGGTCGCCGAGACGTGCGGCCGCTGCCACATCGAGATCTACGCCCAGTACAAGACCTCCATCCACGGCGTCGCGCTCGGGAAGGGGATCGGGGAGGCGCCTTCCTGCACCGGGTGCCACGGGGAACACCGGATCCTGGCCCACACCGACCCGAAATCCACCGTGTACGCCACGCACGTGGCGGACCAGTGCTCCAAGTGCCACGCCTCCGTCTCGATCATGGGCAAGTTCGGGATCGAGACCGAGCAGGTGGCGACCTACAAGGAATCGTTCCACGGCGTGGCCAGCAAGTTCGGCTCCCGCACGGTGGCGAACTGCGCCTCCTGCCACGGGACGCACGACATCCGGCCCCCCGACGACCCGTTGTCCATGGTCAACCCGAAGAACGTGCCGAAGACGTGCGGGAAGTGCCACCCCGGCGCGAACCCCAATTTCGCCGTCGGGAAGATGCACGTGGACGCCAAGAAGAAGGAGGCCGGGATCGTCTATTACACGGCCCTGTTCTTCAAGTACCTCACCATCGGCACGATGCTCGCCCTCATCGCGCACATCTTCCTCGACATGTACGGGCGCAGCCGAAGGCTCCGCGGGGAGAAGTGACGGGAAGTTCCTGAGGGGCGTCGCCGGTTCCGTCGAAAACCCGAATGACTGAAGAGCGGGAGTGAGCGCATGTCGTCGAACGAAACGAAGCAGCCGAAGGACAGCCAGCTGGAGCGGGAGATCGACGCCGCCGTGTCCGAGGAGACCGCCGGCCTGGCGGCCGAGGACGCCGGGGCGGTGCGGGACAGGATCCGCGCCCGCGTCCGCGAGGAGCTGGAGCGCGAGATGCGCCTGCGGACCGCGGCGGAGCGCCGGGCCGAGGAGCGGCGCCTCAGGGAGGAGCGGCGCAGGGAGAAGCGCCACCTGGAGGGCGAGACCTTCCAGCGCTTCAACCGCAACTTCCGGTTCCAGCACATGGTGATGTTCTCGTCGGTCATCATCCTGATCATCACCGGGATGCCGATCAAGTTCCCCAATTTCATCCTCTCCCGGTTCGTCATCAGCTTCTGGGGCGGGATCGCCAACTCGACGATCGTGCACCGGATCGGCGCGGGGATGCTCATCTACTTCATGGTCCACCACCTGGCCTACACGATCCTCTCGCGCGACGGGCGCCGGGACTTCGTGCTCCTCATCCCGACGCTCAAGGACGCCACGGACATCGTCCTGAACATCCGCCACTTCCTCGGGAAGACGGAGGAGAGGCCGCGGTTCGGCCGGTTCAGCTACATCGAGAAGTTCGACTACTGGGCCGTGTACTGGGGCTGCGTCATCATGATCGGGTCCGGGGCCCTCCTCTGGTTCCAGGACATCGTCCTCAAGTACA
>JAWOML010000059.1:0-3004 GCA_033852515.1 Thermoplasmata archaeon
ATCGGCGTCGTGGAGATGCCCGCGGGGATGCAGACGGACTTCTTCGACCGGATCAACGCGAAGACGAAGGGCAACGCGGAGATCAAGGTCCTCAAGGCGGACCAGAAGATCTAGCCTCTCCCGTGACACACCCAAAACCTCAAGTAGGCGCCTCCGTTTCGACGGCCCCGCGTGAGAGAGAGTATCCAATGGAAGGAAGCGGGGCGTCGCTTCGCCAGATTGTCATTCCGGGCGAAGTCGTCGGCGGACCTAACCTGAGACCAGGTCCCGGGACATTCAAGCAGGGGAGCCAGATCTTGGCCTCCCAACTCGGTATTAGGGCCGAGCGCGATGGTCGGGTGACTGTCATCCCCCTGAACGGCCGCTACCTGCCCCTGCGCGACGACGCGGTCGTCGGCGAGGTTGTCGACTTCGGCCCCTCACACTGGCTCGTGGACATCAACGCTCCCTATCCTGCTCCTCTGCACGCCACGGAGTCGCCGTGGCGGGTCGAATTCGGCGACACCGCGCGCTACCTCAAGGTGGGCGACGCCATCCTCGCGTTCGTCCTGAGCGTGGACGAGATCAAGCGCATCCAGCTCACGATGCAGGATCGGGACGCCCGGAAGCTGAATGGCGGGATGCTCGTGGAGATCTCGCCGACCAAGGTCCCGCGCGTCATCGGGAAGCAGGGGAGCATGATCTCGATGATCAAGGACATGACCCAGACGCGGATCTACGTGGGCCAGAACGGCCGGATCTGGATTGACGGCCCCGAGGACGGGGCCGCCACCGCCGTCCTCGCCATCCGGTTCATCGAGGAGCGCGCCCAGGCCTACGGGTTGACGGAGGCCGTTCGGGATCTGCTGGAACGAGAGGCCCATCGGAAGGGCCCATCCCCCTGACGGGGAGGCATGCCATGGAAGACGTGGAGCACATCGAGAAGGAAATGAAGCTGATTGACGAGAACGGGATACGCCTGGACGGCCGCAAGTTCAACGAGCTGCGCCCCGTCCGCATCGAGGCGGGCGTCCTGAAGCGCGCGGACGGTTCCGCATACATCGAGTGGGGCGGGAACAAAGTCCTCGCCGCGGTCTACGGTCCGCGGGAGGCCCACCCCCGGCACATCCAGGATCCCGCGCGGGCCCTGGTCCAGTGCCGCTACAACATGGCGCCCTTCAGCGTGTCCGACCGGAAGCGCCCGGGCCCCGACCGCCGGTCCGTGGAGATTTCCAAGGTCATCTCGGAAGCCTTCTCCTCCGTCGTGTTCAAGGAGCAGTTCCCCCGGACCTCCGTAGACATCTTCATCGAGGTCCTCCAGGCGGACGCGGGCACGCGCTGCGCCGGCCTGACGGCCGCCTCCGTGGCCCTCGCCGACGCTGGCGTCCCCATGCGCGACCTGGTCGCCGCCTGCGCGTCCGGGAAGATCGGCGGCGTGGTCTGCCTCGACCTGAACAAGGAGGAGGACAACTTCGGCGACGCCGACTGTCCCATGGCCGTGGTTCGTGGCACGAACGAGATCGTTCTCCTGCAGATGGACGGCCACCTGACGTACGACGAGTTCCAGAAGGCCATGGAGCTCTCCCTCGGCGCCGCGGAGAAGCTGTACGAGCTGCAGCGGGATGCGCTGCGGCGTCGCTACAGCATCACGCTCGAGGAGATTCTCAAGGAGAGCCCGCCGGCGCCGCCTGCGCCGCCGGAGCAGCCTCGCGAGTTCGAGCAGATGCCCGAGGAACCCGGCATGTCGCCGGACATGGACAAGGAGCTTCGGGACGAGGACTTCGGTCCGGAGGGGATCTGATGAGCGAGGAGATCGTCTCCGACCTCATGCGCGCGCACATCTACCGGCTCGCGCAGCGTGGCGAGCGGATGGACGGCCGCGGCTTGGACGAGCCGCGGAAGCTGACCATCGAGCGCAGCTACGTGAAGACGGCGGAAGGCAGCGCCCGCGCGAAGCTCGGCAACACGGACGTCCTCGTGGGCATCAAGATGTCCACGGGCGAGCCCTATCCCGACACGCCGGACACGGGCGTCCTCTCCACGAGCCTCGAGTTGGTACCCATGGCCAGCCCCACGTTCGAGGCGGGGCCGCCGAAGCCCGAGGCCATCGAGATCGCCCGCGTGGTGGACCGAGGCATCCGAGAGTCCAAGATGGTCAACGTGGAGAAGCTCTGCATCAAGCCGAAGGAGAAGGTCTGGGTCCTCTTCATCGACATTCACGTCCTCGACTACGACGGCAACCTCTTTGACGTCGGCTCGTACGGGACGGCCGCGGCACTCGCGTCGACGACCGTGCCCGCGAAGGCCCAGGGCGTCGGCGAGGACTTCCCGCTCCCCGTGGAGCACTGGCCCGTCAGCGTGACGTTCGCCAAGATCAAGGACCTCATCCTCCTGGATCCGAACCTGGACGAGGAGCGGATGGCGGATGCGCGCCTGACGGTGACGACGGACGAGAACGGCGACATCCGGGCCATGCAAAAAGGCTTAAGTGGAAGCTTCTCCTACGAAGAAATCAAGCGGTGCATCGAGACGTCCCAGCGAGTGGGCCGTCAGATCCGCCCCATCCTTCAGGGATCCTGAGGTCGCTCATGGCACGTCGTACTCGACAGGTTGGCGTCGTCGGCCGATACGGCCCGCGGTACGGAGTCCGCATCCGCCGCCGCGTGCAGGAGGTCGAGGAAGGACGCCGGGCACGGCACGTGTGCCCGAAGTGCCAGGCCGCTGCGGTGCGACGCCGGTCGTCCGGAGTGTGGCAGTGCCGCCACTGCGGCCACGTCTTCGCCGGCGGCGCATATCGCCCCGTCGTCACCACGTCGTTCAAGCGGGAACTCGAAGAGGAGACCCCCGAGGGCGAGGCCAAGGAGGCCAAGGAGCCCAAGCCCGCGAAGGGACCGAAGACCAAGCCGGAGGGGGCGTGACCGTGTACAAGTGCGCGAAGTGCCTCGAGCCGATCCGGACGAACATCAACACCGTCGGGATCCAATGCGAGCGGTGCGGTTCCAAGATTTTCTACAAGGAGCGGCCC
>JAWOML010000060.1:0-7489 GCA_033852515.1 Thermoplasmata archaeon
CGTTCCAGCCGACGCCGTGCGTGTAATGGTTCGTGAGGATGCCGTTCCGCCCGGGCTGGGTGGTATCCGGGTTGTCGTTGTAGTTCCAGACCGCGAGCGCGTTGCCCGCCCGATCCTGCGCAAGCAAAGGGGCGCCTCCGGAGGTGCGGAAGTAGTCGAGTTCCGACTCTCCGCTGACCGCGGCGGTGAACGTGTTGTACTGTAGACCGTAGGGGGCGTACTGGAGGGGCGTTGCGGCCGAGTTCTCGACTTGGAACACAACGGTGGCATTGCCCGTTGAATTGACCACCACGTTGGGGTACGTGGGCAGATACTGGGTTCCGCCGAACCCATCGATGTCCGACTCGGTTCCCCAGCCGACGTGGCGGATGAAGTGGTTCGCCCAGACGCTCTGCGAGTCCCCCGCCGGGCCGCCCATGGCCCACACGACGGCCGCCGTGCCGTTGTTCGCCGCCGTCCGGACGGGCACGTAGTACAGAGCCGCGTTGGATTGGGACTCGATGTTCACGGCGCCGGCCCAACCCGTCACGTTGTCATAGCGGTCCCCCCACACGTTCAGGGCGCCGCCGTCCCATTCCACCCAGGCCAGGACGGCATTCCCTCCGCTGTCCACGGCGACCGATGAGGAGTAGACATACTGGTTGCTCGTTTCCGGATGGATCCACGCCCCCCAGCCGGAGCCCGCCGTGTAGCGGCGGGCCACCACGTGGTACGTTCCCGCCTCGTTCTCGAGCCAGCTAGCGATGGCGTTCCCGGCGTTGTCCAAGCCGACACTCACGCCCTGGGTGTAGTTCGTCCCGTAGTCGAGCCGGATCATAGTGCCCCAGCCCGTTCCGGGCTTGTACCAGTTGGCCCACGGATCGTAGTGGCCGCCGTTCCAGGTCTCCCAGACCACGATCGCACCGCCCGAGGCGTTCATCGCAATCTGCGGCGACTGGGAATACCAGTAGGGCTCGCCGACGAGCGTGGACGGGCCCCAGCCGGTCGAAGGTGTGAACAAGGAAGCTCGGATTGCGTAGCCGCAGTAGTCCTGCCATACGGCCAACGCGTCGCCTTTGGCATCCATGGCGACCTGAGGATTGTACTGACCGCATCCGATGGTGGGAAGCGTCACAGGGACCTTCCAGTTGGATCCCGCGTCACCGGCGCCGCCCGGCATGAACCGCGTCGCCACGATGTTCGCCTGGGCGTTGTCCTTCTCATACACGATCATGCCGTTGCCGTCGCCCCCCAACGCGACGCCGCCCAGGTTCGAATTTGTGGCCGATAGGGCGACCAACGGTGTGGGCGAGGTCCATCCCAAGTCCGGCGCCGCGGTCTGCGGCATCAACGTCGTCGGTGCCGGTGCGGCGGACGCGGAGTTTGGCATGGCCAGCGCGACTCCAAGGCTCGTAATCGTCAGCACCAGCACTAGGACTGCAGTGGTTGTCCTCGACATCATCTACGCTTCACTCTCGAAGAAAAGGCGGCCGATCCCCGACCTTCCCAGGAAGAGATTTGGCCGCCCTATCTTAATCATTTCGGTAGACCTAAATGCCCTTTCCGCAGGAGGGGGGACGAAATCCGCCAAGGGCGCAGGACCGTCGTGGCCCTGTGCACACCCCGTCATGTTCTTCCTTCCCGGACGCTTCGCCTTCCGGCCGGCCACCTCATGACCGCCCAAACGGAACGACCTCGGCCCTTCTTCCGCATCGAGGATCCCCGAGTCTCTGAGCGCGCGCAACGCTTCCCGGAGAGCGTTATCCGCGAGATGACCCGGGTCGCGGAGGCTCACGGCGCCGTCAACCTTTCTCAGGGGTTCCCGGACTTCGACCCGCCGAAGGAGCTTGTCCAAGCGGCCCAGCGCGCCCTGGAGAACGGGTACAACCAGTACTCGACGACCTGGGGTGCGCGCGAACTCCGAGATGCCATCGTCCGGAAAGCGAAGTCGTTCAACGGCATCGATGCCGACGCGGACGCGAACCTCCTGGTCACCTGCGGATCCACGGAGGCCATGATGGCCGCCATGCTGTCCCTGATCAACCCGGGTGACGAGGTCGTCGTCTTCGAGCCGTTCTACGAGAACTACGGTCCCGACGCGGTCATGAGCGGCGCGGTCCCGCGCTACGTGCGCATGGCGTGGCCGGATTGGCGCGTGGACGAAGAGGAGCTCAAAGCCGCGTTCACACCGAAGACCAAGGCCGTCATCGTGAACACGCCGAATAACCCGACGGGCAAGGTGTACTCGCCTGCGGAGATGCGCCTGATCGCAGACCTGTGCACGGATCACGACGTGGTCGCGGTCACGGACGAAATCTACGAGCACATCGTCTACGACGGCATGCGCCACACCTCCCTCGCCAGCCTGGGCGCCATGGCCGAGCGGACAGTCACAATCAGCGGCCTATCCAAAACGTACAGCGCGACGGGTTGGCGCGTGGGGTGGGCCATCGCGCCAAAACCCTTCGCCGACGCGATGCGACGAATCCACGACTTCCTCACCGTGGGGGCACCCCATCCCCTGCAGATCGGCGCAGCGGCCGCGCTGGGACTGCCGGACGCCTACTACGCGAACCTCGCGCGGATGTACCGGGCCAAGCGCGATCGGTTCATCCAAGGTCTGCGAGACGTCGGCCTCGAGTGCCGCA
Organism: Thermoplasmata archaeon; assembly: GCA_033852515.1. GTDB lineage: Archaea > Thermoplasmatota > Thermoplasmata > RBG-16-68-12 > RBG-16-68-12 > RBG-16-68-12. The sequence continues at coordinate 2,628 of JAWOML010000060.1, forward strand.
GCCCGGACGGCGCCTACTACGTCATGGCGGACGTCTCCCGCTTCCCGTTCGAGGACGACTGGGCGGTCGCCATGTACCTTGTCGAGCGCATCGGCGTCGCCACGGTGCCCGGCAGCAGTTTCTACAGCGACCCCGCGGACGGCGCGCGCTACGTGCGGTTCATGTTCTCCAAGAAGGACGAGACGCTCGAGGAGGCGCTGCGGCGCCTCGACCCCCTGAAGTCCCTGCGCTAGGTCTTTGCCGCACCGCGGCATCGCGGCCCCCATGGCGGGCGACGCGGACCTCCTCGTCTCGGGACGCATCTTCACCGCGTCCCAGGGACGGCCCTGGGCGCAGGCCCTCGCTATCCGGGGCGACCGCATGGTGGCGGCGGGGACCGAGGCGCAGGCCGGGCGGTGGGCGAGTCGGTCTACCCGAAGGCTGGATCTCGGTGACCGCGTGGTGGTCCCGGGCTTCATCGACGCCCACGCTCACATGTGCGATGCGGCCGGGGAACTCGCGTGGGCCGAGCTGACGGGGATGAAGGGCCTTGACGACGCCTTGGACCGCTTGCGCAAGTCTGCCGCTCGGACGGCTCCCGGGAGTTGGGTTCTCGGCACGGGCTGGGACGAGGCGAAGTGGCCCGAAGGACGCTATCCCACGCGGGACGACCTGGACCGCGTCTCCTTGGACCACCCGGTCGTCGCGCGTCGTATCGACGGCCATATGGCCTCCGTGAACTCGGCAGCCCTGGCCCTCGCGCCGGACCTCCACGGGCTGCGCGGGTTCGAGGCGGACCCCGCGGGGCGGCCCACGGGCATTCTCAAGGAGGATGCGCTGGCCGCGTTCGCGAAACGCTACGAGCCCGACGTGAATCGCGTGGAAAGCGGCCTGTCCGCCATGGCCCGAAGAGCCCATCGTCTCGGCATCACCTCGATCCACGACTGCGTCGGGCCCGCGGGGTGGCGCGCATACCAGCGAGCCCGGAGAAAAGGACGCCTCGCGCTGCGCGTGTACGCCATGCCGTACGATTCCCTGCTGCCCTCCTTGGTCGAGGGAGGGATGATGACCGGCTTGGGGGACGACTGGCTGCGCCTGGGAGCGGTCAAGGTCTTCTCGGACGGTTCCCTCGGCGCATACACGGCCGCCCTGGGGGAAGACTACGTCGGCCGCGCCAAGGACCGGGGCATGCTCGTCCACGGTTCTGCGGAGCTCCGCCGGATTCTGGGAACGGCCCACGGAGGCGGCTTCCAGACAGCCACCCACGCCCTCGGAGACGAGGCGATCCGCCAGGTGGTCTCCGCCCTCGAGGCGGTCCAAGCCGCGCAACCCCGGAAGGACGCTCGTCACCGCATCGAGCATTACGAACTCCCGGACGAGGATATCCTGCGGCGCACGAAGGCCGCGGGAATCGTCGTCTGCGCCCAGCCCAACTTCATCGATCAGTGGAGCGGGCCCGGGGATGTGTACGAAACGCGATTGGGAAGGGAGCGGAGCGCGCGGAACAACCCGTACCGGCGGATCCTGCGCCACGGAATCCCCTTGGCGTTCGGCTCCGACGGCATGCCGTACGGCCCGTTGTACGGAATCCATTCCGCCGTGAACGGATTCTTCGAGGACCAGCGAATCTCCCCCGTGGACGCGGTGCGGGCGTACACGGCGGGAGGCGCCTATGCCTCGTTCCAAGAGGCGAGTAAAGGGACGCTGGAGCCCGGGAAGCTCGCGGACTTCGTCGTCTTGGAGGGAGATCCGTTCGCGGAGCCGGACCGCATTGGATCCGGCCGGATCGATTCCACATGGGTGGGTGGCGTGTGCGTGTACGCCGCGCGGCCCCGACGCGGCACCCGCCGCGCGAAGCGCTCCTAGTCCCGGGGCAACTCACTCCCGATTCGCCGCAACCTGGGATTCGAACACGCGGTGGATGCTTCCCCACATCTTGCCAGCCGTTGGGAGCTTGTTCTCGAAGTTGTTGATCCCGGCCCACGCCTCGAACGCAGCCTTGGTCGCCTTGTCGTATCGACCGGAGAGGGGGCCGTGGTAGAACCCGAGCCGCGTCAGACCCCGCTGGACCTCCTTGACCGTCGTAGGCGTCAGCGGCACGACATCGGTCGGGTCCTCGCGGTTCAGGAGGGTCACGTCGTAGACGTTGAAGAGGCGTTCGAGCTCCTCGATGGGTGCCGGATGGTCGTCCACGCGCACGTCGATCCATCGGTCATTCAGCCCGCCGTAGCCTCCCCTGGCGCGGACCACGACGAGCGCGGCGGATTGCTGCCCTCGCTTGTCGCCGCCGCCCTTCTGGCCCGCGTGGAGCGCAGCGAGGAGCCGTACGGGCAGGTCGCCCTCCGTGGACTCGAACGCGCGGGCCATGCCCTTGACGACGGCCTCGCCGGCCAGGATGTTCCCCTGGCACGCGTAGTTCCGCCCCACCGCATGCCCCGCCCAGTCAAAGCACTCGCGGCCCGTGAAGGACGCCGCGCGACCGCGCGCATCAATCACTCCGACCTGTCGTTGCGGCGCCATGGCGTCCTTCTCTGTGAGGCGTTGGATCACCTGACGGGGGTGGAGCCCCTTCTTCAGGAGGGCGAGGCCGCGAGGACCGTAGGACGTGTTCGCGAACGACTGGGTCGCGACGGCTCCGACGCCTGCCTCGGCCCACGGGACCACGGAGCCTACGGAGACGAACCGGGACTCCACCGCGACCCCGAGGTCTTTCGTCTTCGGGTCGAACGCCACGATGCTAAACGTGGAGGGCCGCGGCTGCGCCATGGGATCGAAGACCCGAATCCGCGAAGCATATTTCAAGGAGCCGCCGTCATCCTTATCCAGGGCGCGCATTCCCCCGGCGCGTGAACGTTCTCCTCGACCTCTGGGGGGTCCTGCTGGATTCGGACCGCATGCAGCGGGGGTACGGGCGGGAGCTCGCGCGCCGGCTGAGCGCGCGGTTCGGCGGGAGCGAGGAGCGGTGGCTCAAGGCGCACACGGCCTCATGGACGGAGTATGTCCGGGGAGTCGAGACGGCGGACTGGAGCCGCGGCTCCTGGTCCGAGACCGTTGACCGACTGGACGCCGCGTTCGCCGTGGGACTCCTGGAACGCATGGACGTGGCCTGGCGGCCGGAGGACCCGCTCGGGTTCTCCCACGAGCTGGAGGCGACTGTCATGTCGGGCATCGACGCGCGATTCCCGGACGCGAGGGCCGCGGTGGAGCGCCTGCGGTCTGCGGGCCACCGGGTCTACGTGACAACCCAGGCCACGGAGTCCAACGCCCGAGGGGCGCTCGCAGGCGCGGGCCTCCTGGCTTCCGTGGAGGGCCTCTTCACGGGCACGAGCCAGAACGCGTCGAAGTCGCGGCCCGAATACTGGCAGCGAGTGCGCGACGCCCTCGGACCACCCCTAGGGGCGGGCGTTGTGGTCGACGACCGCGCGGACTACCTGGCGGCGGCGGCCGCCTCCGGGTTCGTGGCGCTCCTCTTGGACCGGGACGAGATCTACGCCGGCGAGACCGTACCGGGGCATGTGCACGCCACGCTCCGAAACCTAGCGGGCCTACCCCATTTTGTCGAACTCCTCGAGAAGGAGACGCCGCGCACCCCACGGTAGCAACGGGGCCCCGAAAGGACGGTTGCTGAGCTACGGCCGGATACGCTCGAGCTTCACGTAGCGAACCTCGGACCCGACCTCGCCGAACAGGATCTGCTTCTTGACGCCGTGGGCGAGGCGCACCGCGCGGCTGATCTCGGGCCAGGCGCCGCGGTGCCCCGCGGGTACGACGTGCACGAGGTACTTCGCGTGGTGGACGTCGGGGTCGCCCTCGTAGGCACGGAAGTGCGCTCCGTACTTGAAGCCCGTCTTCGAGATCACGCCGCGCGTCGTCAGGTCCTCGTACGCGCGGAGGCGAAGGGCGAAGTCGGGCTGAATCGCCCGGGCGTCCTTGAGGAGCCGCGGGAGGCGGATGGGGCGGTCCGTGTCCGCGTTCCGGACCTCAATCAGGTCCGCCTTCATGAGGAACGCCGTCTCCAAGAGGCTCAGCTGGAGGCGGCGGCCCACAATCTTGCCGAAGTACCCGGCGTCGTGGAGGCGCTTCGCTTGCTCTTCGTCGAGCACGACCGCGCGGTCGCCCTGGAAGTGGACGAGCACCTTCTCCGTCATGCGGGGCGGCGCCTGGTGCCCGCGGGGCGAAGCCTCTCGGACCGCGTAGTACGTCACGTCGGACTCCTCGTCCACGAGCGCGAGGAGCAGAGTCTTCCGGACGGAGGCCGCTTCCTCCGCCCGCCGGAGGAGCTCCGTCAGGTCGAAGACGGCGCGTTCGCTCAGGGACCGCACCCAGTACTTGCTCGGCGTCTTCCGGGGTGCCCCGCCGCGAGGGAGGACGTGGAAGTCGACCGGACCATCCTGGGGTTCCACCACGTATCCGCGCTGCCGCAGGTCGCGGTAGACCAGGTAGCGGATCTCGAAGGCCTCGCCCTCGGCACCAGCGGCCCGGAAGAGGTCCCCGAGCGTCACACGGCGGCCCGCGCGCCGAACCTCGAGGCGATCCGACTCCACGAGGTACACGGCCTCGAGGAGGGAGAGCGCGAGGGCCCCGCCCGATTGCGGGACGCCGAAGTATCCGCGGTTGTAGAGCGTGCTCGCCTCCGAGGGATCGTCCACCGTGACGCGGCCCTCGTGGAGTTCCCCCGGCATCGCACGGCGAACGCCGCGGCCTCGATAAAGGGTTCGGGCCCGCGGCTCGGACCGTCGGGCTCCGCCGGCATCCCAAGAACGAGTGCGGGGCATTTATATAGAAGTACTCCTGTTGTCAACCATCGTGAAGCGGGACCAGCTTATCGACTCGGTCCGCGACGTCCTCGCCAAGACAGGCTTCTTCCTCTCGGAACCCCACGG
>JAWOML010000061.1:0-8788 GCA_033852515.1 Thermoplasmata archaeon
GCCGTGGCCTCGCGCCGCGCGGACGGCCGCGTGCGGTACATCATGGACATCAAGTGCCCGGGTTCCTCCATGGTCGCGAAGAAGGCCCTGGAGAACTTGCGTCTCCTGCGCCCGTTCGACGAGGTCAAGTTCGTAATCCTGGACCGCGCGGACTATGAGTTCGCCAGGGACACGGTCCGCGGGCACGCAATCCCTGCGGAGACGATCCTCTTCTCCCCGGTCATGCCCGCCCACGAGGTGCGGAAGGGGCTCGACCCGGCGGTCCTGGCCGGCTGGATCCTCGAGGACCGGCTCGACGTGCGGCTGCAGCCCCAGATCCACAAGTTCCTCTGGCCCGGCAAGGAGCGGGGCGTCTAGGCGCCCAGGGGACGGAGCAAGCCGACGAACAGTGGGCCCGTGGCAATCAGCGCCGCCAGGCGGAGCAGGTCGGAGACCATTCCCACCCGGAACATGTCCCAGATCTTCACGTAGCCTGAGCTGTAGACGATGGCCATGGGCGGCGTGGTCGAAGGGATCGCGCTGGATATGGAGCAGGCGAGGGCGGCGGCGATCACGGGACCCACCGGGCTGACGCCCGCCCCGAGGGCCAGGGACGCGGCGATGGGACAACCGATGAGGGCCGCGGCCGTGTTCGAGGCGGCGTAGGAGAGGGCGAAGCCCAGGACCGCGCTCACCGCGAAGATGGTCCATGCGCTTGCGGCGTCCCCTAGGCCCACGGCCACCGCGTTCGCGAGCCACCGTGCGAACCCGCTGGACTCCAGGCCCAGCCCCAGGGCGATGCCGCCTCCGAAGAGGAAGACCACGTTCCAGTCGACGCCCTCCACGAGCTCCTTCCACCGAAGGACGGGCTCCTTGTGCACGCGGAGCATCCCCGCGGCGAGGATCACGAGGACCGCGGGCATGGCCTCGGGCATGACGACCGCAAGCTGGTCCGATAGGGGCACGACGGCCGGGTTGGACTCCGCGACGATCTTCACCGCGGACGGGAGGATCCACAGGGCCACGGCGAGGAGGAGCAGGGCCGCGACGGTCTTCTCGCCGCGGGACATCGGGCCCAGGTCCTGCCGGGCCTTGGCCACCTTGGCTTGGTCCACCTCGAGGGTCTTCATCTCGGGCTTGAGGAACGTGAACGTGACCGTCCAGGAGATCAGGAGGCCCAGGAACGCCTGGGGGGTGCCCACGAGGAGCCAGTCGAAGAACGTGAGGTCGTACGACGCCCCGTTGGGGAGCTGGGCCAGCGTGGCCTTCGCAATCAGGTTGGGCGGCGTGCTAATCAGGAGGAGCATGGCGCCTGCGGTCGCGGCCTGGGCCAAGGCCAAGGTGCTCGCCTCGGAGAACCGGGAGCCGCCCTTGGCCCCGATCATGGCTAGGTAGGCCACGAGGAACGGGAGGACCACGGACGTGGAGGCCGTGATCGATCCGGTGAGCGTGAGGATGAAGACGGGAAGGCAGGCCACGAAGAAGGCTGCGAGCCGCGGGTTCTTCCCGCGGTACAGGGAGGCGAGCCGCACGGAGATCCGGCGGTCCAGGTCCCACTTACGGAACGCCGCGGCGAGCACGAACCCCGCGATGAAGATCCAGATGATGGGGTCCATGAACGAGCCCAGGGCCGACTTCCACGGCACGATGCCCGTAGTGGAGAACACCAGGGGCACGAGGAGGGCCGCGAGGCCCAGAGGCACGCACTCCGTGAGCCACCAGATGAGGACCCACACGAGCGTGGCCAGGGCGACCACGGGCGCCCAGTCCTCCGCCCCCACGATGCGGGCCGCGTTGATCATGGCGGGGGGCTCGGGGTTGAGGAGGACGAGAAGCAGGAGGGCGAAGACCCCGGGGCCCAGGTACAGGCCCACGGTCTGCCGCGGCAGGATCCGGAAGATGGGTCGGGACCGCTGGCTCATGCTCGCACCGCCATAGACCTGGCGACGTTCCTTCTTTCGGTCCGGGCGGACGAGTCTTCGGACGGGATGGCTCCGGCGGCTTCGAACGCGACATCCGCCACGCTCGGGCGCGTCCCGTGGAATAGTTGATATCGCCGGGACCCTTGGGCTCCCGCGTGCGCTTCGAGGAGATTGAGCACACCGCGGACGTGGGCATCCGGGCCTACGGGTCGACGGCCTCGGAGCTCTTCGAGGGCGCCGCGACGGGCATGTTCTCCCTGATCGCGAACCTGGACCTCGTGAAGCCCGTCGGCGAGGAGGAAATCCGGCTTTCCGCGGACGACCTACCCGGGCTCCTCGTGGCGTTCCTCTCGGAACTGCTGTTCCTCCATGAGACCCAGCACCTCCTGTTCTGCCGCTTCGAGATCCGCGTGGAGGAGACGCGGCTCGAGGCTCGGGCCTGGGGCGAGGCGATCGACAAGGGACGGCACGAGCTCAAGCTGGCGCTCAAGGCGGTCACGTACCACCGGCTCCGCGTGGACCCGGCGAAGGGCGTGGCCGAGGTGATCTTCGACGCATAGGGGGACCATGATCCGCGGCGTGACCTTCGACTGGTGGCATACGATCGCCGAGACGCCGTGGGCCGACTACGACGCCCACATGCGCCGGATCCGGGTGGAGCGGATCGCCGAGGCCTTCTCCGCGCGGGGCCTCGTCGTGGAGCCCGAGCTCCTCTACCGCGCGTACGACCGCCACACGGAGCTCCTGGCGGAGAAGTGGAAGGCGCGCGTGGACCTGAGCGGCGAGGAGCAGATCCATGCCTTCCTGAAGCTCGCGGAGCTCGACGCGGCCGACGAGGACCTCCTGGACGCCCTGGCGGCCTCGTTCGGCGACGCGATCCGGACCAAGCTGCCGATCCTGTACCCCCACATCGGTGCGACGCTCTCCGCCCTGAAGCGGCAAGGATACCGGGTGGGGCTCATCTCGAACACGGGGCGGACCTGGGGGCGGTTCCTGCGGCCGATCCAGGACGATCTCGGGATCGGCAAGCACTTCGACGACCGCGTCTTCTCCGATGAACTGGGAGTCCGGAAGCCGGACCCCCGAATCTTCGAGGCGGCCCTGGAGCACCTCGACCTGCGGCCTGAGGAGGTCGTCCACGTGGGCGACGACCTCGTCGCGGACGTGGGCGGGTCCCGCACCCTGGGCATGCGAGCTGTGTGGTTCGATGTGGGCCACGAGTCCGAGCACGCGGTCCACGACCCCGCGGCGTCGGGTGCGGAGAGCCCGGATGCCGAAATCCGGGATCATCGGGAACTCCTCGCGGTCCTGGAGCGGTGGCGGCCATGAAGGCCACCGCGGTCGCCCATCCCATTCAAGGTTTGATCAAGTACCACGGTCTCGCCGATCCCGTGCTCCGCCTCCCGTTCCACGACTCCATCAGCGTGTGCACGGCACCCCTCACGACGCGGACCACCATCGAGTTCGGCGGCTTTCCCCAGGACACCGCGACCATCGACGACCGGACCATCTCGGCCCGGGAGATGCAGCGGATCCTCGCCGTGGTCGACGAGGTGCGGGCCCGCGCAGGGGTCACCGACCGCTTCCGGATGGTTTCCGTGAACGACTTCCCTTCCAACGTGGGCCTCGGCGCCAGCGCCTCGGGGTTCGCGGCCCTCGCCCTGGCGGCCTGTCGCGCCGTGGGCCTCTCCGCGGACCTCCAAGAGGTGTCGCGCATCGCGCGACGCGGCGCGGGCTCCGCGACGCGGTCCGTGACCGGCGCGTTCAGCAAGTGGAAGATGGGCGTGAGCGACGAGGACTCCTACGCGATCCAGCTCGCGCCCGAGGATCTCCGGATGGACATGATCGTGGCCCTGATCCCCGCATTCAAGCAGACGGAGGATGCCCACCGCGAGGCGCTGACGTCCCCGTTCTTCCACGCCCGCCTGGCCGAGATGCCGAGGCTCATCGCGGAGATGGAGCTGGCCATCCGCAAGCGGGACATCGGCGCCATCTGCGCGCTCGCCGAGCGCGACACGCTCATGCTCCACGGAATCACGATGACGGGCGCCGCGGAGATGGTCCTCTGGCAGCCTGAGACCCTGCGGGTGATCTTGGCCGTTCGGAAGATGCGGGAGGCCGGGATCCCCGCGTTCTTCTCCATCGACACGGGGGCGACCGTCTACGTGAACACCCTGCCGGGACGGGGTCCCGAGGTCCAGGCTCGCATCGAGGAACTCGGGATCCGGACCATCCCCTGCACCGTGGGCGGAGCTGCGCGAACCGTCGACGACGCGCTCTTCTGACGGTCCCGCGTCCGGTCAAGTCTTCGGCTTGCGCGTCCGCACGAAGGCGGCGACGAGCTCCCGGGTCTCTCGGATCTTCCGGGCCGAGCGTGAGTACAGGACCAACTCGACGCCCAGCGCCAAGAGCACAATCCCCACCAGGGAGAAACGGACGACCGCGGCCAGGGTGTCCAAGTTCCGAGCGTTGGCCGACGTGTCGTTCTGAAGGCCGGGGATCGGGGAGAACTCCTCCACGTACAGGGCCAGGGGCGCGGCGCGGTTCCCGATGCTGTCCACGGCGGAGACATAGATCGTGTTGGGGCCCGCGACAAGGCCGATCACCACGTCCCACTTGCCGCTCGCATCCGGACGGACCATGAGGTCATTCACCAAAACGGTCGCGGCGGGGTCGTCCACGGTACCGCGAACGCGGACGCTGGCCTCGCTCGTCTCCAAACCGTCCGGCGGATCGGTTAGGGCGAGTTTGGGTGCGGTCGTGTCCACCCGGACCGCCGTCTGGACGATCGTCGTGTGCTGGGCCGCATCGACGGCAACGACGATGATCGGGTCGAGACCGTCGAGCAGGGTCAACGTCGTGCGGAACCCGCCCGTCGCGTTCACGGTCACCGGGAGGCCGTTGACCAGGAGGGCCACGAGCTTCGTGTCCGTCACCGTGCCCGCGACGAGAACCTGGCTGCGATTCGACACGGTCGCCGTCGGTGCGGTCAACGTGATCCGGGGCACGTCCGAGTCCACGAACACCGCGAGGCCGGTGAAGTTCAGATTGCCCACTTGGTCCGCTACGGCAATCTGGAGGATGTTCAGGCCTTCGGGAAGCGCGAGCACGATGCTCCACGTGCCGTTGGGGGCCACCGTGACGCTATAGCCATTGACGGACAGGAACGCGCCAAACTCGGAGAGCCCGGCCACACGGACCAGGTTCGTCGGTGAAACGGATAGGTTCGCAGGTGTCAGGACGACCAGGGGCGGCTTGATCGTGTCGCGGAGGATGTTCACAATCTGGGTGGCCAAGTTACCGACCTGATCCGTCGCGTTCACGAAGATCGTGTTCACGCCCTCGGAGAGCGCCGTGGAGATTGAGAAGGAACCGTTCGCCGCCGCGAAGGTCCAGCCGTGTGCGTGGGACGGCAGCACCGTGGCGCTCACGTTGATGGGCCCCGCGCCCACGAAGTAGGGCGAGGCAAGGAGCGCGGTCCCTTGGACGAGGACGGACGGCGTCGGGACCATGGGGTACGCGGGCGCGGTCACGATCAGGATTGGCGGGACCGTGTCGACCACGAACGTCCAGTTCACGAACGTGACACCGCCGACGTTGTCGAACCCCGTGAAGTTGGCGACGTGGGGCCCGTTCCGCAGCTCCAGGGCCAAGGGGAGGGCGAACGTGTTGTCCTCCAGGGTCCCCGCGCTGGTCAGGTTCATCCCGTCCAGGAAGAACAGATCTGCAACCACGGCGGTGGAAGGCGGGATGGGCGCCAAGGCCACCGTAATCGTGGGAGTGGACGATCCAATCGTCGCGCCATCCGCGGGGTAGAGGTAGGCTAGGGCCGCGCTCGTCGCGACAAGTCGCCCCGCGGGAAGTGCGAGCGGCGTCGCGGGATGCGCGGCCGGGTTCGCCAGAGCAACGGCAACCAGAACGAGTGCCACGGCGAGCGCCATCGTCGGCATACGGGTTCCGAGGAGCATGGGAGGTCCTCCGAACCGGGAGACCTGTGCCCTCAGGCGGTTCTCCCGGGCGCACAATGGTACGCAGCGACCCCGATATAAAATCTGAGAACGTACGGGCGAGGCATCGCGCGCCCCGCCTTCCCGACGCGTTCAGAAGCTCAGGTGCATGCCCCGGATGGGCCCCGCCACAGCCCACGAGGTGGGCGCGGTCGCGAAGTACTTCACCGCAGCGTCGCGGACCGCCTCGGCCGTGAGTCCCTGGATAATCTCCGCGTAGCGTTCGAGGAAGTCCATCCCGAGGCCGTAGTGCTCCATCCGGTGGAGTTCTGCGGCGACCTCCGCGTTCTGCTCCAGGGAGACCACGAGGGACCCCACCTGGTTGTCCTTCCCGTCCCCGATCTCCCGGGTGTCGAACGGCTCGGTCCGCAGGCGGGCAAGCTCGTCGCGGATCCCCTGGAGTCCCCGGGGGAGGTGCGTCCGGTTCAAGCCCACATTGACGGACCACATCCCCGCAGCGCTCCGGGAGTCCAGATGGCTGTACGCGTAGTAGGCGAGGCCGAGCTCGTCCCGCAGACTCTTCCCGAGTCGGCCTGAGAGACCGATCCGCCCGAAGAGGAGGTTCGCGAGAAGAAGCGGGTAGTAATCGGGGTCGCGCCGAGGGACGGCGGGCGCGCCCACGACCACGTCCGCCTGGGATTTGTGGGGCATGTCGATCGCCGCATGCTTCGGCTTGTACGCGGGCGGCGACGTGGGCCGCGCGGGCTCCGCCTCCCCGCGGAACCGCGCGAGGGGGCCGGCCACGGACTTCTCCACGAGCCCCCGGTCCACGTCCCCCGTGACCGCGAAGATGAGTCCTTCGGCCCCCACATGGGCCTCGTGGAACGCGACGAGGTCCGAGCGCCGGATCCGGCGGATGCGGTCCGCGCCGCCCTTAGGGTCCCGGCCGTACGGGTGGTCTTTGGGGAAGATGATCCGGAGGAGCTCGCGGTACGCACGTTGCCTCGTGTCGTCCGTCTCGATTCGGAGGTCGTTGAAGAGCTCCCCGCGGACCCGTTCGACCTCTTTGGGCGAGAACGCGGGCTGGGAGAGGCAGTCCACGAGGATCCGGATCGTCTCTGCCGCGCTCTCCCGCGTGCATCGGCCCGAGCACAGACGGAGCTCCTGGGAGTTGTGGAACTCCAGGGTGGCGCCGATGCCCTCGAGGCGGTCCGCGACCTTGGCCGCGGACATGCGACGCGTGCCGCCGAGCAGGAGCCGGGAGGCGAACTCGGCCACGCCATGCTCCCCGCCCTCGGCGAAGACGCCCGCGGGGACGCTCCCACGGAAGGCGATGAAGGGGTTCGAAGGGAGCGGCTGGGAGACGACCACGGCGCCGTTGTCCAGCACGGCGCGGTCGGGGAGGTTCATGGGTCCCCCTCCCGGGCGTGGTACCGGACCACGCTCCGGTGCTCGTCCACGAGGTACCTGCGGGCCGCCGCGCGCACCTGCTCCCCCCGGACCTTCTCCACCTTCGCGAGAAGCGTCTCGCCCGCATCCCAGCTCAAGAGGGCTTCCAGGGTACTCAGCAGAATCCCCTGGGACGTGACCCCGTCGTGCTCGTACCGGTACCAGGATCGGACCTGGTGTCGGGCGCGGTCCAGCTCGGCCTTGGACGGCGCGCTCCTACGGAGGCGGTCGACCTCGCGGTCCACGACCTGCTCGACCCGGTCCAGGGAGACCCGGTCCGCCAGGGTCACGCTGGTGAGCAGCAGTGCGGGGTCCCGCTTCATCTCCTGGCGGACGGACACGTCCGTGGCCAACTTGCTCTCCACGAGCGCGCGGTAGAGGCGCGTGGACCGGGGCCGCCAGTCGCCACCTGAGAACGGCGTGAAGCCGTGCCAGCCCCCGAGGATCGTGGTGAGTAGGATGAGCGCGGGGGTGTCCTCGTCCGCGAAGGGCGGGATGTGCCACCCCGCGAACCAGAGGTCCGTGGCGCCCGGCCGCTCCAGGTCGCTGCGCCGTTCCCCGTGCTGCTCGGGCTCGACGAGGCGCATGGGTGGCGGCGTGGGCTCGGGCTTCAGGGGCCCAAACGCCTCCCGGACGTGCTGCATGGCCACCGCGGGGTCGAACCCGCCCACGAGGACGAGGAACGCGTTGTTGGGCGCGTAGTACCGGAGGTAGTGCGCATACAGCGGGTCCCGATCCAGCTTGGCGAGATCCTGCTTGTACCCGATCGCGGTCCAGTGGTAGGGGTGCACGTGGAAGGCCAGGCCCCAGAGCTCCTCCTCCGTGAGGAACTCAGGCTGGTTCTCCGCGCCCTCCCGCTCGCTGATGACCACGGTCCGCTCCGCCTCCACCTCCTTGGGGTCGAAGGCCGCGTTCCGCATCCGCTCCGACTCGATCATGAGCGCGGTGTCCATCTCGGACGCGGGGATCGTCTCGAAGTACGTCGTGAAGTCCGTGTCCGTGAAGGCGTTCATCTTGCCGCCGACGCGGCTGATCAGGCGGTCAATCTCGCCCTTGGCGAGCTTGCCTCCGCCCTTGAACAGCATGTGCTCGACCCAATGCGTCGAGCCCGTCATCCCGGGGACTTCGTTCCTCGAGCCGACCCGGTAGGTCACCCAGCAGGAGAGCGCCTTCGTGGCCGGGATGGGGCGGAGGATGACCTTGAGGCCATTGGCCAAGGAGTCGACATGGGTGGCCATGTCGGCGGCGGGAAACGCCGCGGGCCATAAAGAGTTACGCCGGTGGCGCCAGGGGGAGACCGCAGCCGTCAGGCGCGACGGTCGCCGCCCTGGCCTTTTTGGGCCCTAAAACGTGCGGAATCCAGGTCGAGTTCGAAGTCCTCTTCCTTCACCTCGCCCGGGGTGAAGACCTTTCCTGCCTCAAACTCCAGCTTCTTCTCCTGCTTCTTGCGCTTCTTGGGCTTCTCCTCAACCTGCAGTGGCATAGGTCGCC
>JAWOML010000062.1:0-14371 GCA_033852515.1 Thermoplasmata archaeon
CCCTGGTACTGGGCGGTTCCCTGCACATGCGGGTTCGCCGGCAGGCAGACCACGTGCTTGGGCCCTTCGCTGTTCTTGCCGTGGAGCTTCGGCAACCGCACGTGGTCCGGCGTCGACGGGGTCGACGTGGTCCCGCTGTTCGTGCCGGTCCCGGTGCTCGTGCTGCCGCCCGGGGTCGTCGGCGTCTGCGGCTGGTTCACCACGACGGACTCGTTGCTCGGTCCTGCGTGGGGCACCAGCACGTAGGCGACGAGGCCCAGGGCCACGGCGACGGCCAGGCTCACGCCCACGATCTTTCTCAGGTTTCCCATATCCTTCGCCTCACGTCATGCCGCCCGACCCCGGAGCCGTACGCGGACCGCTCGGCCAGTCGGGCGACGCGGCGGGGACGCGGTGAAGGAATCGCCTTGTCAGGAGCCCGCCGCGGGGCGTCCCGTCCCATCCCTTCGTGCGCGCCTTGTCCCATCCGCACGAGCTAGCCTCAGGCGTGGGGACGCTAGTTAAGCGCTCCGGCGTCCGACGCGTCGACTTGACAATGCCCCGCGCGCGCGATGGGGAAGGCGCGCGGAGCGCGTCCCGCGTCGGCGCGTGCGTTGACAATGTCCGACAGCTGCGAATCGTGAAATAGGCCCGCCTCGGTGGCGGGGACCATGGCGCGCATGGTGGACATCCGGGCGAAGCCCGACGTGCCCCGGCGAGCCGTGGCCACGGGCACGATCCGCCTGCGGCCTCGGACGATCGCCGCCATCCGAGGCAAGCGGGTGGCGAAGGGCGACCCCATCGCGGCCGCGGAGGTCGCCGGCCTCCAGGCGATCAAGTCCACGTGGCAGACCCTTCCCCACTGCCATCCTATCCCCCTGACCTCCGCCGCGGTGGAGTTCGAGCTGGGCCGGGACCACGTCGTTTGCACGACGGTCGTCGAGGCGACCTACAAGACGGGCGTGGAGATGGAGGCGCTCTACGGCGTGTCAGTGGCCCTGCTCACCGTGTGGGACATGGTCAAGTCGCTCGAGAAGGACGCCCGCGGCCAGTATCCCGCCGCGCGCATCGAGGGCGTTCGGGTAGTGTCGAAGACGAAAGGGCGCGACCGGCTATCCTAGGGGATACCGGCCGTACCCCCCTTGCGAAAAGCACTTGTCAGGATGCTCCGATTCGCCTTCGAGGGTTTGGCATGGCGGAGGAAAAGAAACTTTCGGCGAGCGAAGTCAGGAAGACCATGGCGACTGCGCTCGGAGCGGCCTTCGGGTTCGTCATCGCCTTGGTCTGGAACAACGTGGTCGTCGGCGGCCTTGCCACAGGTGGCATCAACCTCAGCAACACGGCCACGGTCGGCAATTGGGGCGGGTGGGCAATCGGCATGGTGACCGCGCTCGTCCTGACCGTGTTCATGATCCTCCTGATCGTCGTGATCGGGCGCTGGGGAGCCAAGGCGTAGTCGTCCACTCCGCCGAAGCCCTTTTATCGCCAGGGCGGCATGGTTCGCGACCCATGCGAGTCGTGATCCTGGACGGCTACGTGGACGAGCCGTCCAACTTCGGTGTGCCGCCCTACATTTCTCCCTATCCGCGGTACCTCGTGGGCGCGGTGGCCGACACAGGCCATGACTGGGAGTATGTCACCATCGACCAGGTCCGCGCAGGCCGCCCGCTCAAGGGCGACCTCCTCGCGATCATCTCAGGCCCTATCGTCCCGGGCAAGTACCTCCGCGGACTGCCCATCAGCGAGAAAGAGATTCTCCACCACGCGTCCGCGTTCCCAGGCCCTCGGGTCTTCGGGGGCCCGCTCGCGCGGTTCCGATTCTTCGACGAGACCCTGACGGAACCGTTCGACCACGTCGCGGTGCGCGACTTGGACGCGTGCGTCTACGACCACGTGACGAACGGCACGTGGGAGGACCGGGACCGCACGCCGGCGGAATGGGACCGGTGGGCCCTTCGCGGGGCAGACGTGGTCTCCCACCATCCGGACTTCCCCGAGCCGCTCATCGCGGAGCTCGACACGACGAAGGGCTGCGTACGGTACGTGAACGGCGGCTGCAGCTTCTGCGTGGAGCCACAATACGGGATCACGAAGTTCCGCCCCCTTGAAGGAATCCTGGCCGAGGTCCGTCGGCTGGCCGAGCTCGGTGTCCTCAACTTCCGCCTCGGGGGACAGGCGGACTTCTTCAGCTACCAGGCGCTCGGTCTCGGGACGTCCCCGACGCCGCGGATCAACGTTCCCGCGCTGGAATCCCTTCTGCGTGGCATCCACGAGGCGGCGCCCAGGCTTCGCATCCTGCACACGGACAACGGAGACCCTGCGATGATCGTGGCTCACCCCGACGAGGCGAGGGCGGGCCTCGGCCTCCTCGTGCGATACACATCGCCGGGGAATCTGCTCTCTTTCGGCCTCGAGTCCGCGGACCCTGCGGTCACGGAGGCCAACAACCTGAACATCGACGCGGAGGGCTGCCTCGAGGCGATCCGCATGGTGAACGCCGTGGGACGCGAGCGCGGCGAGAGCGGGATGCCGCGGCTCCTTCCCGGGCTGAACTTCGTCGCGGGCCTCACGGGCGAGACGAAGAGGACCTTCGACCTGAATCTCGCATTCCTCAAGCGCCTCCTGGCCGAGGACCTCTGGGTGCGGCGGATCAACATCCGCCAGGTGCGACCCGTACGCCAGGGGTTCGAGCCCACGGGCCTGCACTCGGAGTTTCGACGGTTCAAGGAGGCCGTGCGGTCCGAGATCGACCGCGCGATTCTCCGCCGCATGGTCCCGGAGGGGACCGTCCTCCGCGACGTGTTCCTCGAGATGCATGAAGGCCACGTCACGTACGGTCGGCAGATCGGGACGTATCCCCTCCTCGTGGGCTTGCCGTACGACGTGGACGTGGGCCGGTTCGTGGACGTGAAGGTCACGAGCCAAGGGGAGCGGTCCATCACGGGGGTGGAGTTCCCTCTCGATGTGAACCGTGCGTCCCTCCGCGCCCTGGAAGCCCTCCCGGGCGTGGGAAGCCGGAGGGCCGCCCGGATTGTGCGGCGGCGCCCCTTCAAGACCCAGGCCGAATTTGCCGCCGCGCTGGACGACCGTGCGGTGGCGGATCGCGTCGAGCCATTCGTGCGAGTCGCGGCCTGAGAGACCGGCGTCCCCCGCGACGGGCGGTCGGGGCTGCTTCAGAGGAGTTCCAGGATCCCGACGATGAGAGCGATGATCCCGATGATGGTCTGGAATCCGCCGAAGAACTTGGCCGCCTTGGCCATGGACTTACCGATCCCCGGGAGGGCCGACAGGAGGCCCACGGCCAGGATGATTCCGACAACGATCAGCAAGAGAGCCGGCAGCAGATTCCCGAGTGTCAGGATCCCGACGATGAGAGCGATGATCCCGATGATTCCCTGGAA
This sequence comes from Thermoplasmata archaeon, assembly GCA_033852515.1. Taxonomy (GTDB): domain Archaea; phylum Thermoplasmatota; class Thermoplasmata; order RBG-16-68-12; family RBG-16-68-12; genus RBG-16-68-12. Next base: position 3,381 of record JAWOML010000062.1, read on the forward strand.
CGCCCCGAGCCACTTGGCTAGCTTCTCCAGCGATTTTCCGAGTGCCGGGATCAGATACAGCGAACCTGTCAACAGCACCAGCCCACCCACGATCAGCATGACTCCTTCGAGCAACCCCACGGTTCCTCACCCCAGCGACTGCGCCGGTCGGTGAATCCTTAACGGGTGTCTGAGCATAGGACTATCCTAATTACGGGAACGCGGTCAGGCCGAAGTCGTCGGCCGCAGGCTCAGCCGCGGGTCGTCCGCGCATATCAACCTTAAACAAGGTTGACTCGTGGAGCGAACCTTTTGTCCTCCCCGCGTCTTCTCCGCTGCGTCCATGGCCGTCCCTCATCAGCACCGCGAGCATGCACCTTCCAGTGTTAAGTGCGGGGTCGTCACGAGCTCGGACAGCCGCACCCCGGAGACGGACGACTCCGGGAAGCTGGTCAAGGACCTGCTGCTTCGCGCGGGTCACACGGTCCTCTTCTACGCGGTCGTGAAGGACGACGCCAAGGCCATCGCGGACGCCGTGGAGCAGGCTTCGTGGACCTGCGATGCGATCATCACGAACGGCGGCACAGGCCCCGGGCGCCGCGACGTGACCATTCCCACCCTCATTCCGCTCTTCGAGCGGACGCTGCCCGGCTTCGGGGAGCTCTTCCGGCGCCTGTCGTTCGACAGCATCGGGAGCGCGGCGTGGCTCTCCGGCGCCACGGCCGGGGTGTACCACGGGCGCATCGTCTTCTGTCTGCCCGGCTCGCCCGACGCGTGCCGTCTCGCCCTGGAGAAGCTCATCCTGCCCGATCTGCCCCACGCCGTCGGAGTGCTGAACCGATGAGGCCCGCGACCGCGCATCGCGGGGCCAAGGTTCCTCCCGCGCACGGAATGCGGCCCCTTCCGCCGCTCCTCCCGCTCGACGAGGCCCTCACCCTGTGCCTCGAGCTGGCCGTGCCAATCTCGCGTCGAGAAGCCGTGCCCCTGGCCGAGGCCCTGCACCGGGTCGTGGCGGAGGACGTCCGATCGCCCATCGATGTCCCGCCGGCGGATCGGGCCGCCATGGACGGGTATGCCGTGTTCGCGCGGGACACGGGCCGAGCGCGGAAGTTCTCGCCCGCAACCCTCCGGGTCCAGGAAAACGTCCACGCGGGCGGCGCGCCGTCCCTGCGGGCCGCTCACGGACGCTGCACCCAGATTGCCACGGGCGCGCCCATGCCCCGGGGCGCGGACGCGGTGGTCATGGTCGAGGACACGGAGCGCGACCGCGAAGCGGTCCGGGTGTTCCGGCCCGTGCGCACGAAGGAGAACGTGTCCCGGCGGGGCTCCGACATCCGCAAGGGTTCTCGCATCGTTGCGCGCGGCCAGGTGCTGACCCCGGCCAAGGTGGGGGCGCTCGCCGCGATTGGCCGCGAGCGGGTCTCCGTCTTCATCCGCCCCCGGGTCGCTCTCCTCGTCACGGGCGACGAGGTCGTGCCCCCGGGCTCCCGACTCCGGCCCGGCCAGGTCTACGACATCAACTCCTACACGATGGCCGCGGCCGTGCGGGAGGCGGGCGGGGAGCCCGTGGTCCTGGGCCGCGTCCCGGACCGTCTGGACCTGCTGCAGGACGCACTCGAAGCCGCGGCCGAGGAAGACCTCGTGGTCTTCAGCGGCGGATCGAGCGTCGGCGAGAAGGACTTGGTCATTGACGCGATGCGCGCCCTGGGCGATCTGCTCTTCCACGGGATTGCGATCAAGCCCGGCCGGCCCACGGTCTTGGGTCGGGTCCGCGGAAAAGCCGTCCTGGGGATGCCCGGCAACCCGACCTCGTGCCTGAGCAACTGCTACGTGATTCTGGCCCCCATGCTGCGCCGCATGGCCCGGCTCCCATCGCCCGCGGGCCGCGCCCTCGAGGTACCGCTCGCCGAGGCCATCCGAAGTCCACGGGGGCGCGTGGAGGTGCACACGGTCCGCATCGTGCGCGGGAGGGCGGTGCCCGCGTTCAAGGAGAGCGGCGCAATCACGTCCATGGCCCATGCGGACGGTTACATCGTGATTCCCGCGGACGTGGACCGCGTCGACGCGGGCGAATCCGTCCGCGTAACCCTGTTCTGAGTCCCGGCGCGCAAGCCTTATACGGGAGTCCCGACTCGCGGACTTCCCATGGTGCTCGTGGAGCGCGCCGCACCCCCGGACCGGGCCGACGTGGAACGCCTCATCGCGGCCTACCATGCCTCCGAGGGCGTCAAGCCGCGCCCCGAACGGGTCTCCTGGGCCGTCCAGCAAATCCTGACGAATCGGGTGGGGGGCGTGCTCCTCATCGCGCGCGAGAAGCGCGTGGTCGTGGGGGTCGCGCTCGCGATCTATCAGCCCTCCGCGGAGCTGGGCCGCGTGCTCGTGGTCAACGACTTCTTCGTCGAGCCCAGCCTCCGGCGGAAGGGCATCGGCCGGGCCCTCGCCGCGAAGATCCTGGACGAGGCCAAGGCCATGCACATCGACCAGATCGACCTCGAGGTCCTCCCCACGAACGCGGTCGCCGCGGCCTTCTGGAAGTCCATGGGCTTCCGCAACACAGGGCGCATGATCTACAGTCGCGTGTTCCCCGGATGACCGTGGACCACGGCCCGATGGGCCTGGTACACGCCCTGTCCGAACTCCTTGCCGCACTCCGGGCAGCGGACCCGAGGCCGCGCGCGGTTCGGATCTTGGTGGTCCAGGGCGCCAAGGACCTGGGCCATCTCGAACGCGATGGCCTCGGACTCCGCTTCGGAGCCGTGAAAGCTCGCGTGGGCATTCTCCCGCAGAAAGTCGATATGCAGGTCGAGCTCCGCGCCTCGCGGGACCGTCTCGAGGCCGTGCGTCTCGAGCCGCGTGTGGAATCGCCGCCCCTTCCGGAGCGTCTTGAACGCGACGAGGTCGAACGTCTCCCTCTTCACCTGATAGCCCAGGGTGAGGAAGGCGGCCTCGATCGCGTGGAGGGTCATGCGCCGCGGCAGGGAGGCCTTCATGGTCCTTCCCTTACTCGGAGTAGGCCACGCGGGCCGGCGCGATCTCGTAGCCCAAGGGGCAGTCCAGCTCGGGCCGGAGGGCCAGGATCCGCAGGCGGGCGCCCCGCTCGATGCCCACAGGATGGCACAGGCGGTAGTGGGGGCACGCCGCGTTCGCGCAGACCAACGGGTCGTACGCCACGATGGCCCCTTCCACCGCGCCGCGGACCGGGAGGCTGCACTCGGGCGGGGCGGACTCCACCTCGACGACGCGCGCGTGCTCCTCGTTCAGTGGGCACGGATGGCTCACACTCCGCACCCGGATGACGCGGTACCGCCGGCCGAGTTCTTGGTTGAGGCACGCGGCCTTCACCCGGCACTCTCGACACTCGGGCTGGGGGCCGCGGTATACGAACTCGTGGCCCTCGACCGCCTGCCTCTCCCCCACCAAGGTGATCTGGGCCACGGTCTCCCTCCGGGAGCAAACCTTCGGTCGGACTTAAGGACGACGCCCGTCGCGGCGAGCCGTGTCCTCGGAGCGGCACGTTCATCTAGGAGTGGGCGTATCGGCGACCCGGTCCTGTGGACCAGGAGGTTCCCGGTTATGATGTCCGAACGGATTTTCCGAGCTGCGCCGGGAGCCTGCTGAGACCTTCGTGGGCACCCCGGCGTTTGTGAGCAGGAATGGGCGAACGCAGTCAATGTCCTCATCGAGTCTCCGGGAATGCCAAACCAACCGTACCTGGACGCGAGCGTCCGGTGGCGCATCAAGGCGGGCACGCTCGACCTGCACGAGTCGGGGTACCGCTCCACGACCGAGGCCATCCTCTCCTCCGGCTTGGCCACGGAGGTGGTCGGCCTCATCAGCGCAGGCAAGGAAGCCGACGTCTACCTGGCCCGGTACCGCGGCTCGCCCCTCGCGATCAAGGTGTATCGACTCTACCGCACCTCCCACCGGGGCGGCGGGCCCATCAAGGCGGACACGCTGGGTTGGCGCGCGGCCCACGAGTTTGAGATCACGAGGCAGGCTTGGAAAGGAGGCGCGCGCGTGCCCGCGCCTGCCCGACGCGTCGAGAACATGTTCTCCATGCGCTACCTGGGCGGCGATGACGGCCCGGCGCCACGCCTTCATGACGTCCGCCTGGAGCTTCCCGAGCCGTTCCTGGCCGCCGTTCTCGCCGGAATCGAGGCTCTGGCGCGCGCGGGCGTCGTCCACGGGGACTTGAGCGCGTTCAACATCTTGGTCCATGAGGGCGAGCCCTGGTGGATCGATTTCAGCGAGGGCTTCCGGATCGATCGCGTGGGGACTTCGTCCTGGGTCCGCCTGACGGAAGCCACGGACGCCCTGCGGCACGGCCTCCAAGCCTTGGGAGCTTACTTCCGGAGGTACGGCCTCCGGCTGGATCCCGAGCCGTTCATCGCGCGTCTCGTGGACGCGCACGACAAGTTCGGCGTGCTCAGATGACCTTCGTGATCCGAGCGAGCCGCTCCGCGGCTTCCTCCGTGAGGCCCGTGTCGCCGAGGATCGTGTAGCGGTCCTTGGCGATTTCGTGCGCGTGGACGAGCGCCTGGACGACCTCGTCGTCCGTCACGCCGAGCGCATGCGCGGTCGTGGGCGCGCCGATAGCCAGGAGGGCGTCTCGGACCTCCTCCCAGTTTCCCGCGTGCAGGTACATCATCATGATCGTGCCCACGCCGCACTGCTCACCGTGGAGCGCGGGCTTCTTGGCCACACGGTCCAGGGCGTGGGAGAACTTGTGCTCGCTGCCCGACGCGGGGCGCGAGGAGCCCGCGATGGACATGGCAACGCCGCTGGAAACGAGGGCCTTGCACACGAACCAGGCGCTCTCCTCGAGGCGGGGTTTGATCGTCGCCGCGTTCTCGATCACGAGGCGCGCTGCGAGCTCGCTGAGCGCGGCCGCGTAGGAGGAGTAGTACTCATTCCGCAAGTTCCGTGCGAGGGCCCAATCCTTCACGGCCGTGAGGTTCGAGATGATGTCGCCGCAGCCCGCGGCCAGGAGCCGGAAGGGGGATTCCGCGATGATTCCCGTGTCCATGATCACCGCTATGGGAGTCTGCGCGGCGAGGCTCACCTTCTCCCCGCCCTTCGTGATGGACGCTCGCGCGGACACGACGCCGTCGTGGCTCGCGGCCGTGGGCACGCTGACGAACGGCACCCCCGCGTTGAACGAGGCACACTTGGCCACGTCGATGGGTCGCCCGCCGCCCACGCCCAAGGCGAAGTCGAAGTCGCCCTTCCGGATTCGGTCCTCCGCGCCGCGGACCTCCTGCCACGTCGCGTCCGGGATCAGGAACTCCTCGCTCTTGATCCGCTTCTTCGCGAGGGCCGCGACGACGGTCGCGCCCGCCACCTTCATCGTGATCTCATCGGCCACGACCAGCGCCTTGCGGCCGAGCTTGAGAGACGCGCAGACCTCGCCTGTCTGCAGGATGCCGTCGTGACCGACCACCACGTTGCGTGGCAGCTCCATGGCCTTCGTTTTTGAGAAGGACTCTACGTCGAATGTGGTCACGCGACCGCCTGGGGCGGCATCAAGGGGGTGTCCATACTTAAATCTGAGTCCGCGACTCCCCACACGCTCTCAGGAAGGGCGCTCGCCTCGGAATGTTTAAGCCCGCCCTCCCAGATGGAAGCCTCCCATGCCCTCGCCCCCCAAGGACCTCGCCCGCGGGGAGGCCGAGTTCCTCCGCGGCAACGAGCTCTGCGACGCGCGCCGGTACGAGGACGCCCTCGAGTCGTACGACCGCGCGGTGTCCCTGGGCTACGAGGACCACGTGCTCTGGAACAACCGCGGGGTGGCCCTGGATGGGCTGGGGCGGGACGAGGACGCGGTACGCGCGTACGCGAAAGCCCTCGACCGGAAGGCGGACTACGAGACCGCGTGGTACAACCTCGGCAACGCACGCGCCCACCTCGGTCGCTTCGACGAGGCCCTCGAGGCCTACGACCGCGCGCTGGCCCTCAAGCCCGACTACGCGGACGTCCTCTTCGACAAGTCCGTCGCCCTCGCCCACGTGGGGCGGGCCAAGCAGGCTCTCGCCCTCTACGACGACTTCCTCCGTGCGAACCCCAAGCATTCCACCGCCTGGGTGCGGAAGGGTCGCCTCCTCCTGGACCTCGACCGGCCCGAGGATGCCGCGGAAGCGTTGGACGCCGCGGTCAGCCTGGACGAGCGCGATTGGGCGGCTTGGTCCGCCCTCGGGGACGCGCGATTCGCCCTGGAGCGGTACGAGGAGGCCATCGAGGCCTACGATCGCGCGATCGCGCTCGACCCGGACAATGCCCCGGTCTGGAACAACAAGGGCTTCACGTTCTTCATGCTGGGGATCCACGACGAGGCCCTCCGCTGCTACGACCACGCGATTGCCCTGGACCCACACTACAAGGCGGCCTGGTACAACAAAGGCTACACGCTTCACGGGGTCGACCGTCTCGAGGAGGCCGTGGTCTGCTACAAGAAGGCGCTCGAGTTCGACGCGGGCGACGAGGTCCTCTGGAACAACCTGGGCAACGCCCTGTACAACCTGGGCCGGTACGACGAGTCCATCCCGTACTTCGAGAAGGCCCTCGAGGTCAACCCGCGCTACGAGATTGCGTGGAACAACATCGGGAACGCGCTGAACAAGATGGGCAAGTGGGAAGCGTCCCTGAAGTACCACGACAAGTCCCTGGAGATCAAGCCGGACTTCGACTACGCCCTGTACGCGAAGGGCGAGAGCCTGGACAAGCTCGGGCGGCACGAGGAGGGGCTCGAGCTAATCACCCAGAGCCTCGAGCTGAACCCGAACTACGACCACGCCTGGATGGCCAAGGCGGAGGCGCTCCACGCCTTGGACCGCCTCGAGGAGTGCCGGGACGCGCTGAACAACGCCCTGATCCTGAACCCGGGGTACGAGGAGGCCTGGATCTTCCGCGGGCGCGTCCTCGAGGAGATTGGCAATTCCCTGGAGGCGGAGCGATGCTACGAGGAAGCCCTGCACTGCTTCGACGCGGGGCTGGAGCTGGATCCGTCGGACACGGACCTGGCCCTGGGGAAGGCGCGACTCTTGGACGAGCTGGAGCGGACCGAGGACGCGCTTGCGGCGTACGCTGCGGCTGCGGCCCATGCAACGGACCCGGCGGCCCACGTGGCCCTCTCGGCCGCCCTGCTCCGCGCAGGCCGGGCCTCGGACGCCCTCGAGCCCGCCGATGCGGCCCGGACGCGATTCCCGAACGATCCCCGGGGATGGCACGCGGCGGGCCGGGTCCGGCTCGCGCAGGGTGACTCCGTCCAGGCTCTGACCCTCTTGGACCGCGCCGCGGAGCTGGGGGGTGGCGGTCCGGTCCAAGCGGACCGGGCCCGTTCGCTTTCGGCCCTGGGTCGCCGGGAAGAGGCCTTGGCCGCCCTCAAGGACGCCGAGGGGTCGGACGCCGCGACCCTCCTTCTCCGGGCGGACCTCTTGGAGGCGATGGGCCGTACGGACGCAGCGCTCGCGGCCTGCGATGCGGCCCTCCGGGCGGATCCCGCCGCGGGCGACGTGGCGTACCACCGGAAGGGGAGGCTGCTCCTCGCCGCGGGACGAGCCAAGGAGGCCACCGCGGCTCTCGACGCGGCCTTGGGGATGAATCCACGAGACCCGGAAGTCTGGTGCGACGCGGCCTTGGCCTGGAGGACGTGCGGTCGCGAGGCGAAGGCTCGGCGGCTTCTGGACCGCGCCTTAGAGCTCGATCCCCACATGGACCGGGCAATCCGGCTGCGCGACCTGCCCGCATCGCCTCCGTCGTGATATTCATAGTGGATTTCCAATAAAAATGTCCCGTCGCGGCGCGGGCAAGGATTATCCGTCGCGGCCCCATGAGGTCCGACGATGGTCCTCAAGGTCCGCCACCGGACCCGGCTCCGGCGCAAGGAGGTGGAGGGCTGGTTCCACCGCCTCACGTCCGATTTCGGGATGACCTTCCCGTCGGACGAGACACCCGTAGACGCCGCGGAGGCGGGGGATCTTCGGCTCCTGATCCGGGACGAGGAGGCCATCGCCCTCGTCCAGGGCGACGCCATCGCCCCCACGGTGAAAGGGCTCCTCGCGTTCCCGGCCCAGAAGCGATACGTCACCGTGGACATGGGCGCGGTCCCCTTCGTCTACAACGGGGCGGACGTCATGGCGCCGGGGATCGTGGACGCCGACCCCGCCATCCGCCCGGGCGATTTGGTCTGGGTGCGGGACGAGAAGAACCGCCGCCCCCTGGCGGTGGGGAAGGCGATCATGGACGGCCCGACGATGGCCCGCGAGGAGCGGGGCAAGGCCGTCGAGACGATCCACCACGTGGGGGACGACCTCTGGCGGCTCGGCGAGGAGGACGCGTGAGGTGGCGCACCTCCGCGCGATCCTCTTCGACGTGGACGGCACCCTGCTCGACACGCGGGACGCCTGGATTGCCGCGTTCGACGAGGGCCTTGGTGCGGTGAAGTCCCACACGATGCCCGGAGTCCAGGGCGCGCGATGGATCGGGACGCCCATCGAGCGGATCTACGCGGAGCGGTGCGGCCTCTCCGGGGAGGCCCTCCGGGAAGCGGTCGCCGCGTTCCAGCGCAGCGAGGCGGCGTCCCTGAGGAACGGCGTTCGGGCCTTCCCAGGAATCCCGGAGATGCTCGCTTCCCTGAAACCATGGCGGCTGGGCGCGATCACGAACAAGCGGCACGACACGACCCAGGCCGCGCTGCGCTTGGCCAGCTTGGCCGACGTCTTCGACGTTGTCTTGGGTGGGGATTCCGTGGTGCGCAAGAAGCCGGATCCCGACCCCGTGATCCAGGCAGCCCGGGAGCTGAACGTGCCCGTGGGTGCGTGCGCCATGGTCGGGGACACGGAAAACGACGTACTCGCGGGCCGCGAGGCGGGCGCCATCACCGTGGGCGTGACGTGGGGCTACGGGACCCGCGCACGCCTCGAGGAGGCGGGTGTGGGCTACCTGATCGAGACGCCCGAGGCCCTGCCCCCGCTGGCCCGCGCCCTCACGCCCAGTACGGGGACTTGAGGTACTTGTACACGGACATGACCGCGGTCACGGCCTCGCCGCACGCGGTGACGATCCGCTTGTCCTTCCCGGGGTACGAGACGATGTCGCCGCACGCGTAGATGCCCTGGACGGACGTCGACATGTCCGCCTTGACCTTGATGAGCCGCTCACCCTCCAGGGCGATACCCCATTTGGGCAGCGGCGTGATCCGAGGCTCGAACCCGATGTTGATCAGGATCGCGTCGATGTCGAGGACCGTCTTCTTCAGGGTGCGGTTGTCGTAGACCACGGCCCGCTCCACGCGGCCGCCGCCCTCGATGGACGTGAGTTCCGCGTTCAGGACGACGCGGATGGGCGCCTTGCTCACGGCCTCCACGTTCTTCTCCATGGCACGGAACTCGCCCCGGCGGTGGACCACCGTGACCTCCTTGGCCGAGGCGACAATCTCCAAGGCGTACTCCAGGGCGCTGTCGCCCCCGCCAACGATGAGGACGCGCTTGTCCCGGAACTCGTGCCGGTCCTTGACTTGGTACGTGACACCCTTCCCCTCGAGCTCGTCCTCGCCGGGGATGTCCAGGCGCTTGGGCTCGAACAGCCCCATGCCCATGGCCAGGATGACCGCCCGGGTCTCGAAGGACTGGCCGTCCCGCGTGACGAGGTGGAAGATCTGGCCGTCCCGCTTCATGTCGACGACCTCGCCCGTGGTCATCTCGGCGCCGCTCTCCCGCGCGTGCATCGTGAAGAGTTCCGCGAGTTCGCCGCCCTCGACGGCAATGTAGCTCGGGTAGTCGTACACGGACTTCGTGGGATAGAGCCAGGCGAGCTGACCCCCCAGGGCCTGCGCCTCCAGGATCAGCGTGGAGAGGCTCCGTGTGCGGGCGTAGATTCCGGCCGTCAGGCCGGCGGGGCCGCCCCCCACGACGACCACGTCGTATACCATGGCGTGGGGCGACAAAGTCCTCTCCCTTAAGAATCTTGTGACGCCAGTATTCCGATGGGCACACCGTGGCAGAAAAGGTCATAGTTATCATACAGCTATTTCGATTATTATCGCCATTCTGTCAACGCGGGGCCTCGCATTCACGATACGCTTAAATCCCCCCATCGGAATATGCGGGAACCAGAAGGGATCTGGGATGGCCTTCATCAAGAAGCCGTTCAAACGTCTCGCCGAGGGTGGCTCCGCGGCCGAGGCCGATACGTACATCGACCTGGGGGAACTGACCTTCGACTCGGAAGGCGGAGCGCTAGGAGAACCGGTGGAACATCTCGTCAAGGTCGCGGAAGTCTACCGCTACGAGGATGTGGCGGACCTGACGACTCACGTGTACAACGGAAACCTCCTCCTCATCGACTTCACGAGCCTCGCGAGCGACGAGCTCGCCCTGAAGCGGATTACGGCCGAATTGAAGAGCGCGGTGAGGGACTGCGGCGGCGACGTCGCCGTCGTGGGGAAGAACGTCCTCATGGCAACGCCCGCGGGAATCAAGATCGACCGGGCGAAGATCAAGGGCAACTTCTGAGCCGTCTCAGACGCGCCGTCCCCAGCGACGCGGCTTGGGGGCCTCATAGGGCCGCGCCGCGAACCCTTCCGGACCGTACTCGAGCACGAAGTAGTCCCTCGAATGGTTCGTGTGACGCATTTTCGCAATGCGGATGAGGAGCTGGACCTTCCCCTCCCCTACGCCGCTGAACCGCAGCTCGAAAACGCCGTCCGCCAGGAAGGTCACGTCGTGGTCCACCCCGGGTCGCGCGGGATCTTGCTCCGCGAGCACGAAGGACGTGGCGCCCAGGTTTCGGAGGAAGTGGAAGAAGTGGAAGAGCTCCGTCCGGACATCCGCGACGCGGGTCAGGGCAGCCAAGGCGTCCAGGGAATCGATGACGACCACGCTCAGGGGGTCGCGCTCCCGGCGCCGGCTCAGGTAGTCCTCGAGGACGCGGACCCAGTCCCGGATTTCCTCGGCACCCGCGTAGTCCAGTCGGAGGCGGCTGATGTCCACGACGAAGTCCTCCGCGTCCCCCAGGCC
>JAWOML010000063.1:0-8456 GCA_033852515.1 Thermoplasmata archaeon
TGGACACGAGCGGGGACGTGAAGAGCGTCTCCTACGTACGCGACCTCGCCACCCTCAAGGTGTACGCGACGGGTCTCGGCTCCGACGAGGTCCTGCTTTCCCAGAGTTCCACGGCCCTGGCCAATGCAGGCGTGAACATCTATAGCGCCGCGACGTCCCAGACCTGCGTGGCGTTCCTGATCGAGTCCGACGCGACCAGCCGCGCGAGGAAGGCCCTCTCCCGCATCTCGAACCTTCCCTTGGAACGAGTGGAGATTTCGCCCCACGCCTCCCTGATCTGCTTCGTGGGCGAGGGCATCGGGCACGCGCACGGCATCGCGGCCCGGGTGTTCCGCGCCGTGGCCGACCTGAACATCAACGTGCAGTTCATCACTGCGGGGGCCTCCATGGTCGCGTACCAGTTCACCGTGGACACGAAGGACCTCGAGGTGGCCGTGCGCGCGGTCCACAAGGAGTTCTTCGGGAACGGGGGCAAGCCCGGCGGCTCGGCGCCGTCCGCTCTCCCCCCGGCCGCTTCGCCGGCGTCCTAGTCCGTGACGGCCGAGGTAATCTCCACTTCCTCGGCTAGGTCCACGCCCGCGGCGAGGCTCCCCCACCGCCCGATCGCCTTGACGATGTCGTAGGCGCTCAGGACGCCCACGACCTCCCGGCCGTTGAAGACGGCCAGGTGCCTCAGGTTCGCCTTTCGCATGAGTCGGGCCGCGTAGGCCACCGGCACGCCGGGCGTCACGGTGATCAGCGGGGCGGTCGCGACCTCCCCGACGAGGGTCGTGCTCGGGTCGCGTCCGTCCGCGAGGGAATCCACCACGTCGCTGGACGTGATGATGCCGAAGGGCTCCTCGCGCCCCTCCGGCCGGACCACGAGGCTGTTCACCCGCGCGTCGGCCATGCGCTTGGCGGCGGCCTGGAGCGTGGCGTCCTCGGAGATTTCAAAGACCTCCGTGGACATCGCGTCCCGGACCTTCACGTATCGGGCCATCGCTCCGGGAAAGGCGGCTCGGCAGGGAAATCTCCTCCGTGCGTACAATACGTTCTCGCGCCCTCCCTGCCGACCGCCCCGTCGGATGCGCGGCGTCTGAGTGCCCTATCATGCCCGATAACCGCAGGAGAAGGGATTAACGTCCCCAGGTCGACCGGGACGGAGGACATGGAGCCCGCCGTCTCCTTGACCGAGCACCGGCTCGGCGTGGGCGCCCGGATCGCCGGCGTGTTCAACGGAGCCCACCCCATCCGCCGCGTCATCGAGCACGTCTACCTCACGTACGACGGCGGGACCCCCATGGTGCACCTGTCCCGCAGCTTCGTGCCCGGGAGGGACCCCGACATCATCGCGTCTATGTTCACCGCCATCGGGAACTTCATGGACGAGTCCTTCCACGAGATGGGCATCGGGGCCGTACGGAGCATCGAGCTGGGGGACCGCCATCAGGTCGCATTTGGCAAAGGGAAGCGCGTCCTCCTGTATGTCGTATACCGCGGCCGCGAATCGAACCAGCTCGAGCGCCACGTGATCCATCAGGTCCATGCGCTCGAACAGCAGTTCTCCGACGTCCTGAACCCCTGGGACGGGGACATGAAGGCGGCCGAACGTATCCGGGATTATCTCGCCCAGGTCTGGTTCTTCGACACGGACGTGTCCTCGAGGGCCCTCGGGGCTCCTCCGCCCGTCTCGGCTGCGGAAGAGCCGCCCGAACCGAGCTCGCCCCCCAGCGACTGAGTTCTCCGCGTGTCACGGGGGCTTCTGCATTTATAGTGGATAATAATAATCAATAATGTATTAATATAGTGCACAGCATCCGTAAAAGAACACGCGAGGAAGGCCATGCCCTCTCTGGGAACTGATCACCGAATCCGGAGGCTCTCCGGACCCCAGGGCCACTTCTTCCTTCTCGCGCTCGATCACGGCCTTCCCGCGGGTCCGCTGCCTGGCATCGAGGATCTCGCAGCAGCGGCAAGTACGCTCGGCACGGCCCCCTTCACGGGCATCATCGTGAACCCCGGGATGGTGGGCCGGATTCCGCTTGACGCAACTCGGGGGCTGGTCGTCCATCTCTCCGCAGGCACTCTCCTCGGGACCGCCCCATCCGCCAAGGTGCTCTCCTGCAGTGTAGAGCGGGCCTTGGCCCTCGGTGCGGATGCGGTCTCCGTCCAGATCCAGTTCGGCGACTCCTCGGAAGGCCGCATGCTCGCAGACGCCGGGAGGGTGGCGGACGAGGCCGGACGGTTCGGGGTTCCCGTAGTCGTCATGGCCTACCCCCCGGGTGCGACGAGTGGAGCCGCGGACCCTGAGAGCGCGCGCCATGCGGCCCGGGCTGCGGCCGAACTCGGTGCCGACATCGTCCAGGTGCCCCATCCGGGGAGCCCGGATCGGATCCGCGCCCTCGTACGCGGATGCCCCGCGCCCGTGATCGTGGCGGGCGGCCCGCGATCCATCACGCCCACGGCTTTCCTGGAGTCCGTGCAGGCCGCCCTGGCGGGCGGCGCCGCCGGAATCTCCGTGGGCCGCAACGTGTTCCAGCAGCCGGACCCTGCAGGGTTCGCCCGACGCATCGCACGGCTCGTCCTCGGGGAGGCCGTGCCCCTCTCCGTCGCGGAGGCCTGAGCCCGTGAAGCGGATTCCCCTGGACGCGGGCACGGATCCCTACGCGTTGTTCGCCGCGTCGCGGGACGCCCACCCCCATGCGTTCCTCCTCGAGAGCCTGACGGGGCCGGAGCGCCTGCGGGAGTACACGTTCGTGGGATTCGACCCCGAGATGACCATCAGCTACCGCGGCGGAGTCCTGCGCACGAACTGGGACACGATCAAGACGGACCGCCCGTTCGAGGTCCTCCGCCGGATCCTCCAGGAGCGGGCCACGCCCGACGCGCCGGGCCCGTTCGTCGGCGGCCTCGTCGGCTACGTGTCCTTCGAATTCGTCCGGCATCTGGACGAGGTCCCGGTCCACCTTTCCTCCCCGTTCCCGGAGTTCGAGTTCGGCCTCTACCTCGACGGGATCGTCGTGGACCACGTCCGCCACCGGGCCGAGTACTTCACCCACGGAGCTTCGCGTGCGGATGACCTTCCCAAGGCGAACGGGTCCGATCACGCGTTCCAGGCTACGTCCGCGATTCCAGAGCGGCGCCCGGAGGACTTCCTGGCCGCCGTGGAGGCAGCCCAGCGGTACATCCATGAGGGCGAGGCCTTCCAGATTGTCCTCTCCCGCCGGGAGCGGGGCACGATGTCCGGGGACCCGCTCGCGTTCTACGAGGCCTTGCGTCGCGTCAACCCGAGCCCGTACATGTACTACCTGGACTTCGGCGCGCGGCGCGTGATCGGCTCGAGCCCCGAGATGCTCCTCCGGGTCCAGGGTCGCACGGCGACCACGTTCCCCATCGCGGGGACGCGGCCCATGGGCTCGACGGCCGCGGAAACGGATCGTCTCGCGCGGGAGCTCGCCTCCGACGAGAAGGAGCGCGCGGAGCACACGATGCTCGTGGATCTGGCCCGGAACGATCTGGGCAAAGTGTGCGAGTTCGGCACGGTGCAGGTGCCGCAGTACATGGAGGTGGAACGCTACAGCCACGTCCAGCACATGGTCTCCCGCGTCGAGGGGCGGCTTGCGGAGGGGAAGGACGCGCTCGACGCGTTTGCGTCCGTCTTCCCCGCCGGTACGGTTTCGGGCGCACCCAAGCCGCGGGCCATCGAGGTGATTCATGAACTCGAGGGCGTGGCCCGCGGACCCTACGCGGGCGTCGTGGGCTACTTCTCCCTGAACGGCAACATGGACACCGCAATCACGATTCGCACGCTGTTTGCGGACGGCCCGACGTACTACTTGCAGGCGGGCGCCGGGATCGTGGCGGACTCGGACCCCGCGCGCGAGCTCCGGGAAACGGAGCAGAAGCTCGGGGGCCTCAAGGCGGCTCTCCAGGAGGCCGCGGCATGAACGTCCTGATCATCGACAACTACGACTCCTTCGTGTACAACCTCTATCAGCGAATCGGGGAGCTCGGCGCGAGCCCGACGGTCGTGAGGAACGACGCGGTTTCCCTGGCCGAGGTACGGCGCCTGGCCCCCGACGCGCTCGTCCTCTCTCCGGGCCCCGGTCATCCTGGCAACGCTCGGGATTTCGGGGTGTGCGGGGACCTTCTGCGGCATCTGAGTCCCCGCGTGCCGACTCTGGGCGTGTGTCTGGGGCACCAGGGGATTGCCTCCGTGTTCGGAGGGCAGGTGGGCCACGCGGCCCGCCTCCTCCATGGGAAGTCGAGCTCGATCCGGCACGACGGCCGCACGATCTTCGAAGGCCTCCCCAACCCTTTCCCCGCGGGCCGCTATCATTCCCTGGCCATCGCCGGGGACGCCGTACCCGCGGACCTCGAGGTGAGCGCGACGTCGGAGGACGGCGAGGTCATGGCCGTGCGCCATCGCCGCTATCCCATCGAGGGCGTTCAGTTCCATCCCGAGTCCGTCCTGACGCCGGACGGTCCCGCCCTGCTGGCGAACTTCCTGCGGGGGGTGCGATCCTGATCCGTGACGCTCTCGCAGACCTCGTGGCTCGGCGCGATCTGGGCTACGCGAGGGCCCACGACGCCATGGGAGAGATCATGGACGGGACCGCGACGCCGGCCCAGATTGGCGCGTTCCTCGTGGCCCTAGCGATGAAGGGCGAGGGACCCGAGGAAGTCGCCGGGATGGCCATGGCCATGCGGGAACGGTGCGCCGCGATCCGGCCCAAGCCCAACGGCCGGGTCGTGGACCTCTGCGGCACGGGGGGTGCCGCAGTGACCACGTTCAACGTGTCCACCCTGGCCATGTTCCTCGTCGCGGGAGCCGGAGTCACGGTCGCGAAGCACGGGAACCGCGCGGTGACGAGCCGGTGCGGGAGCGCGGACCTCCTCGAGGCCCTCGGGGTCCGGATCGACTTGGAGCCGGCGGAGGTCCAGCGCGTCCTCCAGGACCACGGTCTCTGTTTCATGTATGCGCCCAAATTCCATCCCGCCATGCGCAACGCGATGGGCCCGCGGCGGGAGCTCGGCGTCCGGACCGTGTTCAACATCCTGGGCCCCCTGACGAACCCCGCGGGCGCCCAGGGCCAGCTCTTGGGAGTGTTCGCCCCCGAGCTCGTGCCTCTGTTCCTCCAGGTCACGGATCGCCTCGGCCTCGAGCACGCGATGATCGTGCACGGGCAGGTGGGGATGGATGAGATCTGCCTCTGCGGCCCCACTCTCGTGGGCGAGCTCGCGGACGGGGAATCGCGGGAGTACATCCTGCGCCCCGAAGACTTGGGATTCCCGCGGGCCCCGCCGCAGGACCTCGCGGGTGCGGAGCCCGCGACCGCCGCATCGGAGGCCCTGCGGATTCTCGACGGCGAGCCCGGCGCGAAGCGAGACATGGTGATCGCCAACGCGGCCGCGGGAATCTACGTCGCGGGGAAGACCGGTTCCCTGGACGAAGCGGTTCCCGTAGCCCGGGAAGCGCTGGACTCGGGACGTGCCCTGGGGAAGCTGCGGGAGCTGGTGATCGCCACGGGCGGAGACCTCTCCAAGGTGGAGCGCAATGGACGAGCTTGAGCGGCTGGTCGAGAACGCCCGGTCCCTGGTTCGCCAGGGGTACTATGATACGGTGAGCGAGGGAACGCGGTCTCCTTCCCTCCTCGGGGCTTTGGTCACGGCGGAGCCGCCCTCGGACATCATCGCCGAAATCAAGTTCTCCTCCCCGAGCCGGCCTACCCCGGTTTCCGGGAGGTTCCCTGATCTCCTGAGGACCTTCACCGAGGCGGAGCCGCTCGGACTTTCCATCCTGGCCGAGCCGAACATCTTCGGGGGTCGCTTGGAGTACGTCCGGCAGGCCGCCGCACAGGGTCTCCCGGTCCTGTTCAAGGATGTGGTCGTCGATCCGCGGCAGGTGGACGCGGCCGCGTCCACCGGG
Organism: Thermoplasmata archaeon; assembly: GCA_033852515.1. GTDB lineage: Archaea > Thermoplasmatota > Thermoplasmata > RBG-16-68-12 > RBG-16-68-12 > RBG-16-68-12. Next base: position 5,909 of record JAWOML010000063.1, read on the forward strand.
GCCTCCGCGGTTCTCCTGATTCAGACGCTGTCCACGTGCGGCCTCTCGGTCCCCGCGCCGCAAACCCTCATCGACCGCGCTCACGAGCGGGACCTCGACGTCGTGCTCGAGGTTCACTCCCTCGACGACCTGGACGCGGCGAGGGTCACGGACGCAGACGTCCTGGGGATCAACAACCGGGACCTGTCGACCAGGGAGGTCGACCTGGCCACAACCCCGGCGTTGCTCGACGCGCGCCCCAAAGACCGGCCCGTAATCGCGATGAGCGGTATCGAGAGCCGCGCCCAAGCCGACGCGATGCGCCGCGCGGGCGCCGACGCAGTCCTCGTGGGTTCTTCCGTCATGACGGACCCGGATCCGCGACGCAAGCTGGAGGAGTTGCTCCATGGCTGAGATCGAAGCCCGAGGGAAGTTTGGACCCTACGGCGGACAGTTCGTCCCCGAGACTCTGATGCCCGCCCTGCTGGAACTCGAGGCCGCCTACGACGACGCACGCAAGGACCCGCGCTTCCAGGAGGAGCTGGACGACTACAACCGCCACTACGGCGGACGGCCCACGCCTCTGTACTTCGCCCGACGGCTCACGGAGCACTGCGGGGGCGCTCGGATCTACCTGAAGCGAGAAGACCTCTGCCACGGTGGCGCGCACAAGTTCAACAACGTCATGGGGCAGGCGCTCCTCGCCCGGCGGATGGGGAAAGCGCGGTTCATCGCCGAAACGGGAGCGGGCCAGCACGGCGTCGCGTCCGCCATGGCGGGCGCGGTCCTCGGGCTCCCGGTCGAGGTGTACATGGGCGCCGTGGATACGAAGCGCCAGGCGTTGAATGTGTTCCGCATGAAGTTGCTCGGGGCTCAGGTCCACGAGGTGGAGTCGGGGAGCCGCACACTGAAGGACGCGATCAACGAGGCGCTGCGCGACTGGGTCACGAACGTGACGTCCACGTACTACTGCCTCGGGTCCGTGGTGGGTCCCCACCCGTACCCGACCATGGTGCGAGACTTCCAAAGCGTGATTGGCCGCGAGATCCTGGAACAGGCCCGGGCCCAGATCGGGCGACTCCCGGACCTCCTCGTGGCCTGCGTGGGCGGCGGGAGCAACTCCATGGGCACGTTCGCGCCCTTCCTCGACGCGACGGATGTCGGCCTCCTGGGCGCGGAAGCCGGGGGCGAAGGCCTCGAGACGGGCCGCCATGCGGCGTCCCTCAGCGCCGGCCGCGTGGGCGTCCTACACGGCACGAGGTCCTACCTTCTCCAAGACGAGGACGGCCAGGTTCTCGAGACGGCCAGCATCTCCGCGGGACTCGACTACCCGGGAGTGGGTCCGCAGCTCGCCCACCTGAAGGACACGAAGCGGGCGACGTTCACCGCGGTCACGGACGCCCAGGCGCTCGAGGCCTTCCACGCCGTGGCCACGCTAGAGGGCATCCTCCCAGCCCTGGAGCCTGCGCACGCCGTGTTCGCCGCCATGCAGAGGGCGCGGGAGATGGACCGCGACGCGGCGATCGTGGTCACGCTCTCAGGGCGCGGTGACAAGGACGTGCAGACCGTGGCCGCGACCATGGGGGTCTCCCTCTGAGCCGCATCGGGGACGCGTTCGCCCGGGCCCGCAAGGAGGGTCGCGCGGCCCTCGTGGCCTACCTCATGGCAGGAGACCCGGACCTGGCGCGATCCGAGCGGCACGCCTTGGCCTGCATCCGCGGAGGCGCCAACCTCCTGGAGCTGGGCATCCCGTTCTCGGACCCGATTGCGGATGGTCCCGAGATTCAGGCGGCGGGACAGCGGGCCCTGAACGCCGGGACGCGGCCCGCGGACGTCCTCGACTTGGCCGCGCGCCTGCGCCGGGCGTCCGACGTCCCGCTCGTGCTCATGACGTACATGAATCCTATCCTTGCGATGGGCCTGAAGCCCTTCGCAATCCGTGCGTCCGCGGCCGGCGTGGACGGGGTCATCGTCCCCGACCTCTCCCTGGAGGAATCCGGGGAACTGCGGGATGTGCTCGATGCGACTCAGGTGGACCTGATCCAGCTCGTGGCGCCGTCGACGCCGGACGGTCGCGCCCGGGCCATAGGCGCCGCATCCCGCGGGTTCCTCTACGCGGTCGCCCGGTACGGGACCACGGGGACCCGGACGGGCCTGCCAACGGAGCTCGGGCCGCGGCTCACGGCCCTTCGGGAGCAGACCTCGCTTCCCCTGGCCGTGGGGTTCGGCGTGTCGACGCGGGACCACGTCCGCGCGCTCGCGGCGCTCGGGGCGGACGGCGTGGTCGTCGGGAGCGCGATCGTGACCGAGATCGCCCGCGCCCCGAATTCCGAGGCTGTGGAGGCCTTTGTGGCCGATCTCGCCTCTGGGCTCCGTCGCTGACCTGCGGCTGCCCGCGACCGGTTCGGGATCCAAGACGCGGGTTTCGTCGCCTCCAACCTCCCACCTTGGATTGCGACGATAGCGTCCGCGGTCTCAGTGGTCGGCGGCACGCTACGAACCCTTCGGAGGTCGTGCCGACGAACGGGGCGAAGTCACTCCTCTCCTCGATAATGGCTCACACAGCCAC
>JAWOML010000064.1:0-6977 GCA_033852515.1 Thermoplasmata archaeon
GGCTATCCCATCCTCAAGCTCCCGGATCGCCTCGAGGTGAAGCGGCTCGTCACGGATCTCGAGGAGGTCCTGGTCCGCGCGTGCGCGGACTTCGGCATCGCCGCGGGGCACGAGGGGCCCGAGCGGGGGGTCTGGGTCCAGGACAAGAAGATCGCCTCCCTGGGGCTCGCCGTCCAGCGGAACGTGACCTCCCACGGGTTCGCGCACAACGTGAACACGGACCTGTCCGCCTTCCTGAAGATCCGGCCCTGCGGCCATGCGGGCACGATCATGACCTCCATGGCCCGGCTGCTCGGCAAGGAGGTGGATCTGGAGGACGTGAAGGCGTCCGTGATCGTCCACTTCCAGACCGTCTTCGGCGTCACGCTCCGCCGGGTTGCACCCGAGGAGCTGCTTCCGGAAGGGGCGGCACCAGGGACTGCCCCCGGAACGCCGTGAGCTGGCGAATCATCTCGGGCAGGACCTGGAACAGGTCGCCCACGATCCCGTAGTCCGCAATCTCGAAGATGGCGGCCTTCGGGTCGCTGTTGATCGCGACGATCTTGGCGGACTCCTGCATTCCCGCGAGGTGCTGCACGGCGCCGCTGATCCCCACGGCAATGTACAGGTCGGGCCGCACGGTCTTGCCCGTCTGACCCACCTGGAGGGCCTTGGGCACCCAGCCCAGGTCCACGGGCTTCCGCGAGGATGCGACCGCGCCGCCCAAGAGGCCCGCGAGGTCCTCGAGCACGGCGAAGTTCTTCGGCTCGCCCAGCCCGAAACCTCCCGCGACGAGGATCTTCGCATCGTCGATCTTGCGGGTCTCGTGGCTCTCCGTTGGTTTGAAGCTCACGATCCGCGTGTCGAAGTCGGAGTCCTCGAAGGCCACGGTCTCCCGCACCACCTCGCCCTGCCGCGAGGCGTCGCGGGTCGGCGTGGGGAAGACGTTCCACCGCGCCGAGGCCATCTGGGGGCGGTGCTCCTCGCAGTGGATGTGGGCCAGGCTCTTCCCGCCGAACGCGGGGCGGATCATGTCCAAGAAGCCCTCCTCGGTCACGTCGAAGCGCACGCAGTCCGCGGCGAGGCCCGTGTCGATCGCGGCATGGAGGCGACCGCCGAGGTCCCGCCCGTTTTTGGAGGCTCCGAAGAGGATCACCTCGGGATTGTGCTTCCAGCGCAGGGTCGAGAGGACCTTCGTGTACGGCCGGGACGTGTAGACCTCGAGCCGCGGATCCTCGACCAGGATCACGCGGTCGCAGCCGTACTCGATCGCGGGACGGGCCAGGGATTCCACCTTCCCCCCGGGGAGAATCCCGGTGAGCTGCGTGCCGCGCTTGTCCGCGATCCGCCGCGCCTCGCCGATGAGCTGCACGCTCACGTCGCGTAGCGCTCCGTTCCGCGCCTCCAGGAAGACCCAGACCCCGCGGTGGGCGTCCATGGGCGGAGGCGTGGGATGGCCGTGGGTCACGGAATCACCCGATCCTTGCGGAGCGCATCCAGCAGGAGGGAGACCGCGATCGTGGGCTCCTCCTGGAAGATCTTGCCCTGGCGGCTCGGGAGCTGGACCGTGTCCACCTTGGCCACGATCGTGGGCGAGCCCTTGAGCCCGATCTCCGAGGGCTCCAGGCCGAGGTCCGCGGCGCTCCAGTGCGTGATGAGACCGCCTCGCTTCACGCGAATCTTCCCGGTCAGGGTGGGCTCTCGCGGCTTGTTGCATCCGAAGTCCACGGTGACCACGCAGGGCATCCGGACCTCCCAGGTCTCCGCGCCGTCCTCGATCATCCGTGTGCCGCGGACCCGGCCGTCCACGATCTCCACGGCCGAGCAGTACGTGATCTGGGGGATGTCCATGTGGCCCGCGATCCCGGGGCCCACATGGCCCGTGGACGCATCTGTGGTCTCCTCGCCGCACAGGACGAGGTCCACGCCCCCGACCTTCTCGATGGCCCGGGTCAGCGTGAGGGCCGTGGGGACCGTGTCCGATCCGCCTAGGTTGCGGTCCGAGACGAGGAACGCGCGGTCCGCGCCCATCGCGATGGCTCGTTCAAGGCTCTCGTCGAAGGAGGTCGGTCCCATGGAGATCACGACGATCTCTCCGCCATTCTTTGCGCGCAGGGCGAGAGCCATCTCCAGGGCGTTCTGGTCCGGCGGGTTGATCTCGCTCGGCACGCCGACCCGCTTCAAGGTCTTCGTCACGGGGTCGACCTGGAGTTCCTGGGCTTTGGGGACCTGCTTGATACAGACCACGATCCGCAGCCCGCGGGGGGCGCCTGCCTCGGTCACAGGGATCGCGCTCCCTTGAGGAGGTCAAGGAGCAAGCCCACCTTGGACACGCCCGAGGCATTCGCCTCCTTGAGCACGGCATCCACAAGCCGCGCCCGGGCGTTCCCGTCCACGCGGTAGATCCGCTCCGCCAGGTCGATCACGAGCCGCGGATACACATCGAACAGCCGCTCGTTCTTCAGGAAGAGGGGTGTGCGGGCGAACGCCTCGAGGTCCGTGAGTACGTTCCGCGCGCGCAGGAAACGTTCGTACGCGGCCAGGTTCGCGGCCGTCATGCCGCCAGCGGCCCGGGCCGCGTCCGCGGCCTCACCGGCGGCGACCCCGGAGGCCATGGCCAGGTCCACGCCGCGGAACGTGTATCCGTTGTTGATCAGGAAACCCGCGCTGTCTCCGGTCACCAGGACCCCGTCGCCGGTGAGCCGGGGCATCATCCCCCGCCCGAGCTCGGGGACCAGATGGGCGCTGTACTCCACGAGCTTCCCGCCCTTCACGAGCTTCTGGACCGCGGGATGCATCCGGAACTTCGTCTGGACGTCCTGCACCTCTATCTTCTTCCGGGCCAAATCCTCAGACGAGACGACGAGGCCCAGCGAGACGGAGGCCTTGTTCGTGTACAGGAATCCGCCGCCGCGGAGGCCCAGGGAGGCGTAGCCGGCGTACACGTAGGCGGCGCCCTCCTTCTCTCCTAGGGAGAACCGTTCCTGGATCGTCTCGGGAGGGAGCTCGACGGTCTCCTTGACGCCCACGCTGACCTCCCGCGGCTCGAGGTCTGCCTTGAGCCCTGCCTTGCGCACCAGGGCCGATGCGGCCCCTTCCGCAATCACGACCAGGTCCGAGGCCACGCGGTCGTCCGCGCCGACGGTCACGCCCTTGATGCGACCCCCCTCGCGCCAGAGGTCGTCCACCCGGATGCCCGTGACGAGCATGGCGCCCGCCTCTTCCGCCTTCTTCGCGAGCCACGCGTCGAACTTGGCCCGGAGCGCAGTGAAGCTCGCCGCCTTGCCCTCCGCGAGCTTGGGGGAATCGAACGCGATCCCAAGGGACGCGTCTTCCGTCAGGAAGGCCATGTGCTCCTGGGTTACCAGGCGTTCCACGGGGCAGTCCTTGGCCCAGTCTGGGACCAGGTCGAAGAGGGGCCACGCGTAGATGCGCCCGCCGAACATGTTCTTCGCGCCGGGCGCGCGGCCACGTTCCACGAGGAGGACGGAGAACTTCTTGCGGGCCAGGGTAAGCGCCGCGGCCGAGCCAGCGGGGCCGGCACCCACCACGACCGCATCAAAACGCTCCGCCATCCTACCGTGACCCGACGCGGAAAAGCGGCGAGCGTAAAAGCCTTTGTGACCGACCGTCACCCATAGGGCGTGGGCCGGAGCCGGAACTCGCAGCGCGCCTTCCCTTGAGAGCGACAGGCGATTTCCTCGCACAGCAGGTTCTGGCCGAGTGCGCTCTGCGCGGCGCCCGCGATCCAGCCCGCGAGCAAGTGGCACACGGGCTTCTTGGAGTCCCCGTACGCCTCGGCGAGGGGGCTGTTCTCGAGGCTCACGAGATAGCGGTGGGTCGCCGCGTCCTCCACGACGACGTCGAGCCGGCCCCATCCAAGGAGGGACATGGCCGCAATCCGCTTCGTGAGCACGGCCAGCGCGTCGGGGTCCTCCTCCCGCGAGGCGGCGAGGGAGGCGAACAGGTCGTGGCCCTCCCGCGCGCTCTTCTCCCCCGCAAGATACAGGAAGCCCTTCGAGGACAGACCGATTGTGTCCTCGAGATGCTTCTGGAGGTCCACCAGGGCCTCCGGCCGCACGATGAGGAGCCGCTGCTCGAGGACCCGGAGCGCACCGCCGTGAGAATCCGCCTCCACGTTGGCAACGAGGAACCGCCGGAAGTCCTCCTTGCCGAACGTCTCGAGGTCCGGCGGGGCCATCGGCTTCTTGGAGTTCGGTGGCATGGGCCCGCTCTTCTGCGGAGCGCGGGTTCCGCCTCTAGTAGCTTGCGCCGCGGTTTCCGCGGTTGAGAACGTGGGGACGCCCATGCGAGGTCTGCGTCCAACCCTTTATTAGCCGGACGCCGCTTCCGCGGGCGGAACCCATGCCCGAGCCTCCGAAACCCGATGCCTCGAAGGCTCTGTCCGCGGACGACCGCGTGGGTCTGGACAAATTCGAGTTCGACGAGGAGCCCTTCATCGCAGTGGACACCCAGGTGTGCCGGACCTGCGAGGAGAAGCCGTGCCTCTACGTGTGCCCGACCAAGGTGTACCGCCTCGAGAAGGGCGATCTCGTGTACAACACGGAAGGCTGCATCGAGCTGGGCGCCTGCGCGATCGTGTGCAAGCACATCGGCCGGGGCGCGATCCGCTGGTCCTATCCGCGCGGCTCCTACGGGGTCGGTTTCCGGTTCGGATGACCGTATTCCGTGCCGCGAAGCGAGAGAGCTAATAAGGTCCGGGTGCCTGCGTGGGTTTGATGCTGGCGGAGAGGAAGCCGGACTGGCTGCGGGTCCGCCCGCCTTCGGGAGAAAGCTACGGCCACCTCAAGGGACTCCTGCGGGAGCTGAACCTCCACACCGTGTGCGAGGAGGCCCACTGCCCGAACGTCGCGGAATGCTGGGGCGGCGGGACGGCCACGATCATGCTCCTGGGGGACCTCTGCACCCGGGGTTGCCGCTTCTGCGCCGTGACCTCCGGCAACCCCCGCGGCCTCGTCGACCGGGACGAACCGCGGAAGGTCGCCGAGGCAATCGCGGACCTCGGGCTCACCTATGTCGTCCTTACCTCAGTGGACCGGGACGACCTCCCGGACGGGGGTGCGTCCCACTTCGCGGAGACGATCCGCGCGATCAAGGCGCTCGACGGAGAGGTCCTCGTGGAGGCCCTCATCCCGGACTTCCGCGGCGACCTCGACGCAGTGCGCACCGTGGTCGATGCGGGGCCCGACGTCCTGGACCACAATCTAGAGACGGTACGCCGACTCCAAGGCGTCGCCCGGGACCACCGAGCGAATTACGAGCAGAGCCTATCCGTCCTGCGCGCCGCCAAGAGCATGCGCGCTACCCTGTTCACGAAATCCTCCCTCATGCTGGGTCTCGGCGAGACGCGGGAGGAACTCCTCGAGACGATGCGCGATCTGCGGGCGAACGACGTGGACCTGCTCACCCTGGGCCAGTACCTCCGGCCGAGCCCGTGGCATCTGCCCGTGCAGGAGTATGTCGCGCCTGAGGCGTTCGACGACCTGCGGAGCGTCGGGGAGTCCCTCGGGTTCGTGTACGTCGCGGCAGGCCCCCTCGTGCGATCCTCGTACCGCGCCGGAGAGTTCTTCCTCGAGAAGGTCGTGCGGGAGCGGCGGATACCCCAGGAGGCGTGAGCCATGGCCGAGGAGGAGCTGCTCCGCATCGTCGACCTCGACGGGACCTACGATTCCAAGAAGGAACCCAAGCTGCCCAAGGAGACTCTGCTCCGCGGCTACCGGAACCTCCTGCTCGTGCGGTTGCTCGATGCGCGGATGCTCTCCCTGCAGCGGCAAGGCCGCATCGGGTTCTACGTCCCGAGCACCGGGGAAGAGGCGTGCCAGGTCGGCAGCGCCCTCGCCCTGAGTCCCGAGGATTGGGTCTTCCCGGCGTACCGGGAACCGGGCTGCGCCCTGACCCGCGGCCTGGACCTCAAGCTCATGATCGCGGAGGCGTACGGGAACAGCTTGGACGCCAACAAGGGGCGCCAGATGCCGAGCCACTTCGGCTGGCGGTCCATCAACTACGTGTCCGCCTCGAGCCCCGTGGGCACGCAGATCCCCCATGCCGTCGGGACGGCTTGGGCGGCCAAGGTGCGAGGCGAGAAGCTCGTGGCGCTAGCCTACTTCGGGGACGGGGCGACGAGCGGCAACGACTTCCATGTCGGAATGAACTTCGCGGGCGTATTCAAGACGCCCACGGTCTTCTTCTGCAAGAACAACCAGTACGCCATCTCCCTCCCCCTGTCCCAGCAGACCGCGTCGAAGACGCTGGCCCAGAAGGCCCTGGCCTACGGGTTCGAGGGCGTTCGGGTCGACGGCAACGACCTGCTTGGAGTGTTCGCGGCGACGAAGGCCGCGGCGGACAAGGCCCGCGCGGGCGGGGGTCCCACGCTCATCGAAGCGGTCACGTACCGTCTCGGACCGCATTCGTCGAGCGACGACCCCACGCGCTACCGCCCCAAGGAGGAGGTCGCCGAGTGGCAGCGCAAGGACCCCGTGGAGCGCATGCGCAAGTACCTCGAAGTCAAGGGCCTGTGGTCCGCGGACCGCGAGGACGCGTTGCGGAAGGAGCTGGACGATGCAATCACCACGACGATTCGCGAGGTGGAGCGCGCCCCGCCGCCGCCCCTGGAGAGCCTGTTCACGGACATCTTCCAAGACCTGACGCCGGTCCTGAAGGAGGAGATGGAGGAATACCTGAAGAGCGGGGAGCGCCGGCGGCCCGAGATCCTCGACAAGTTCCCCCTCTGAGTGCCGACGCAGGAGCCGGCTCCGGCTCTCGATTTTGATTATTCGATGGCAAGGGTTATGGCGGGGAACCCCGCGTCCCGCCGGCGATGGGCCCCGACGTCTGCACCACGTGCGGCCGCCCCATGGTCAAAGGCTTCCTCGTGGCGGAGGCCTTCGTGGACGGCGCGAAGTGGATGACGGAGAGAAGCCGACTGGCACGCGGCGGCGAGATTCTCGTCAAGCCGGACGGCTGGGGCAACGTGTACA
>JAWOML010000065.1:0-4551 GCA_033852515.1 Thermoplasmata archaeon
GATCCTAGGCGTCGACGTCGACGAGGTCGTCAAGCAGGTCGTCGCCACGATCGCGGTGGAGCGTGCGAAGCAGGCCCAGCAGAACAGCCGGGACTGGAAGAAGTACATGGAGGCGGAGGGCGGCCTCGTCATCTTGCCGTCCAACGTCACCCAGTTGGGGAGAAAGGAGCGCAAGCTGTGAACGAGGTTGCGGCCGCTCGCCCGGGCCGCATCCTCATTTTCTCGCACGCGCCGGGTATTCTTTAAATTGCCCTTCGGAATATCGGGCCCGATGTCGGGCTTCCGGGGGAGGGACGTCCTGTCCATCCGCGACTTCTCGCGGGCGGACATCGAGCTCGTGCTGCGAACCGCGCGCAAGATGGTCCCGATCGCCCAGGGCAAACGGACGTCCAGGGCCTTGGACGGGAAGATTCTGAGCACCCTGTTCTTCGAGCCATCGACCCGGACGCGGCTCTCCTTCGAGAGCGCGATGCACCGCCTCGGAGGTCGGGTGCTCGGGTTCTCCAGCACGGAGGGCACGTCGATCCAGAAGGGAGAGACCCTCGCGGATACCATCCGCATGGTGGAGAGTTACAGCGACGCGATCGTACTCCGGCATCCGCAGGAGGGCGCCGCGCGCCTCGCGGCGGAGTTCACGGAACGACCTGTGATCAACGCGGGGGACGGCGCGGGGCAGCATCCTACCCAGACCCTGCTGGACCTCTACACAATCTGGGACGAGAAGGGCGGCTTCGAGGGAGAGAACATCGCCCTCGTCGGGGACCTGAAGTACGGCCGGACGGTTCACTCGCTCACCTACGCTCTCTCGGACTTCGGGGCGAACCTGACCTTCGTGAGCCCGCCCACCCTCGAGATGCCGCGGGAGATCGTGGAGCACGTCAAGGAGAAAGGCCTACCCCTGAAGATCACCCACCGCCTGGAGGACGTGATCCGTGACGCAGACGTCCTCTACGTGACCCGAATCCAAAAGGAGCGTTTCCCCGACGCCCAGGAGTACGAGAAGGTGGCAGGCGTCTACCGGATCGACGCCAACCTGCTGCGAGACGCGAAGCGGGACCTGATCATCATGCACCCCTTACCTCGGGTCACCGAGATCGCGCCCGATGTGGACCGGACGAAGCACTCCCTCTACTTCAAGCAGGCCGGGAATGGGGTGCCCGTGCGGATGGCGCTGCTCCAGCTTATCCTGGGGGGCGCGGCATGAGGGAGCTCCGCGTCACGCCCATCAAGAATGGGACCGTGATCGACCACATTCCCGCGGGGATGGCCCTCAAGGTCCTCCGGATCCTCGGGATTGGGGACTCTGTGACCTCCACGGTCACCGTGGCCATGCACGTGCCCAGCCGCCTCATGGGCTGGAAGGACATCGTCAAGGTAGAGGACCGGGAGCTCGCGGCGCGGGAGATCGACAAGATCGCTCTCGTGGCCCCGACCGCGTCCGTGAACGTGATCCGGAACTATAACGTCGCGGAGAAGCACCGGGTCGCCCTGCCGGACCGCGCGGTCGGGATCCTGAGGTGTGGCAACCCGAACTGCATCTCGAATACGAAGGAACCTGTGGAGTCCGAGTTCCTGGTGCGCTCCAAGAACCCGCTCCGCGTGTTCTGCAAGTTCTGCGATCGGGAGCTTGAAGACATCCCGGCCCACATTGTCTGATCGGGCGCCGCTCACGCGGTCCATGTCGCGCTGGCGAGCGTCGTCCCATCCTGCCATTCAAGGTAGAAGCCCATCGCCGTGCCCGTGGCGGGCCAAGAGCCACCGATCAGGCTCACGTTGAACGAATCCCCCGCATCCAGCAGGTAGTCGTAGTTCAGGTCATACCAGGCCACGAGGTATTCGCTCCCGTTGAACGAGACGTTCGCAGCCATGTTGGGATACGGGAGCGGGATGATCGAGCTCGCGATGGGCCCAATCACCAGCTGGAACCGGAGGTAGCTCGGCGGCGTGGACGGGTCCGCGTAGTTCACCGTGATGTACACGTTCGTGGGCAGCCCCCGAATCGGGGTCCCGAGCGACACCACGGGAATGACGGCAGGCGCCGGTGGCCCCATGAAGTACACGGACGCGACCACGCTTCCGTCCGTCCGGGCCAAGAGGGTGAAGCTCAGATACATGCAGCAGGGCGGCGGCGAGACCAGCGGTGTAATCGTGAACGCGTCGCCCGTGGACAGGGCGCCATCGAGGTCCTCGTCCGTCCAGTCGATTCGGAAGGGATGGCCCGCGGGGGAGACGACCGGACCCGTCCCGAGCCCGCTCGTAGAGGGCATGGGCGCCGCGGTCCCCGGGGTTCCGTTCACGCTCAGGCTCACAAGGAAGGCCGCGGGGTTCGCGGGCGGAGACGCGTACCAGACCGTGATCGTTGCCACTGCGCCGACGAACGTGGGCTGGGCTAGGTCGAGGGTCAGGTTAGCGGGAGGAGCCACCGGCGGAGGGCCCGTGTAGTACGCGGCCACGGCGATGAGGACCAGAATGCCCACGAGGGCGGCGAGGCCGGGCACCAGCCGGGGGAACTCACGCCCCGACGCAGGAGCGAGTTTCGGCGGGGGAACGCCTTGACGGCTTCCGCAGGCCGGGCAGAAACCGTAGCTCGCCTCGACGGGGTTACCGCAGGTGGCGCAGCGGCGCATGTGGGCACCCCTCGTACACGGACGCCATCGACCTCTAAGGCCAAGAGGGTTGTGGGTCGGCGTTCGCGGGCTCACAACCCCCAAGCCACCGAGCTCAGGACGGCTCCATCGGACCAGAGGAGGTAGAACTGAAGTGTCAGGCCACTGTGCAGGGTGGTGGGGTAGGTGACCACGAACTGGTCCCCGCCGTTCACGACCCCGTCACCCCCCACGTCCACCCACTCCACGGAGAAGGGACCGGGGTAGCCGGACAGGTAGATGTCCACGGACGTGGACGATCCCGCAGGGAGGTTCACGGCCGTCCCGAACGTGCTATTGGCGCCGACGTTCACCTTGTAGTCGGACGCCACTACGGCGGGCTGGGCGCCGGAGACGAGAATCGTGGCCTGCGTCGAGCCTGTGGAGGACAGCGTGAGGGCGATCACGGGGCGTGCGGGCGGCGGCACGGAGATGAGACCCGAGACGAGGACGTAGAGGACCGCCGAGCCCACGAGGGGCACGACCACGACGAGAACCACGACAAGGACGATGAGCAGAGTTGTGTCGTGCTTCTGGGACGGCATCAGGGCGTAGGGAGGAACGGCCGCAGACATCCCGAGAGCCGTGCCGCAGCGGCCACAGAACCGGGAGGCCGGGGAGGCAGGGAATCCGCACGACGGGCAGTTGACCACACAAGCACCTCCATGTGTGGGCGCTCCAAGGGAGTCCGCGACGAAAAGCCTTGCGGCGGCGGGCCGATCCGGTCGGTTTGCGCGCAGCGCGGGTCGATTCGCACGCGGCTTCAGGACCCACTCGGTCGGCGTCCGCCAACGGGGTTTTGTCAACCGGCCTCCGACCGAAGGACTTAAGAATCGAGCCCTGGATACGCCTGCAACAGAAGGGATGGTGAGCGTCTGCTCGGAGAAATCTCTGAGATTATCGGGCTGCAGGTCTACACCCAGAACGGCGTGTTCCTGGGGAACGTGAACAACTTGGTCGTCGACGTGGACAACGGAAGCGTGGACGGGATTTTTGTGGGCGAGACGAATCCCCTCCTGGTCGAGGGGAGCCGCGCGGTGAGCGTTCCGTACCGTTGGGTGCAGAGCGTTGGGGACATCGTGGTCCTCCGCTACTTCCCAAAGCGTGTCACGGCGAAGCGCGGTGCGCCGGCCGCGCCCATCGCGGCGAAGTAGCATCCCTCCCGTTACTTACGTCACCTTTATCCCGGCGAGGCTCGATGAGTTAGGTATGGCCCGCGCGGGGTTCGCGGCGAAGGAGCGTTCGGCCGCTCGCTTCGAGCTCCTCGACATCGAGCTTCTCCATTGCCATGAGGAAATCCAGCCGCCGCTGCTCGAACGTGTGCTGCGGGAGATCCGGGAGGACGGCTACGTCAAGAAGCCGATCCTCGTGGCCGACAAGGTGTATGTGATCCTGGACGGCCATCACCGGTTCGAGGCCCTCAAGCGACTGGGTTGCCGCCGCGCGCCGTGCTACGTGATTGACTACTTCTCCGACGTCGTGGACCTGACCCTGTGGCCCACGGCCAAGGTGAAGGGGGTCCGCAAGGAGGACGTCGTGGAGCGGGGCCGTGCCGGGATGCTCTACACGCCGAAGACGACGCGGCACACCCTGAAGATCCGGCTGCCCGACGTGTTTACGGACCTCGAGGACCTGATGTGACCTCGGGGGGCGAGTCGTCTCCCCTCGGGGGCCCCGGCTTGCTTCCGCGTGAACGACGGCGCAGGAGGAGGACGGCCACGGCTGCGATGACCACCGCGGGCACGATCACGCCCCACCCGAGGAGCGTCAGCCCGAGGAACGTCGGAGTCTCCAGGGCCTGGTACCGGTAGGCCACTAGGGCGGTCTCGGAGGTCAGGTTGCCGTACGCGTCGAACGTCTCCGTGCGGACGTCATTACCCACGGCGGGCGCGTACCAAGACCGCTC
>JAWOML010000066.1:0-7409 GCA_033852515.1 Thermoplasmata archaeon
CGCCCGGATGCCCGGCTCAGCCCATCATGCCGCCGGGGCCGTACGTGTAGTTGTGGTCCCACGTGTAGTTGTGGTCGTACATGTACTGCTGGCAGTACTGGGAGTTGGCGCAACCGCAGCCGCCGCCCCCCATCATCCCGCCGCCGTACTGCCCGCCCATCATGCCGCCACCATATCCGCCCTGCATGCCGCCGTACGTCGCGCGGGGTGCGGTGATCGTCTGTGCGGCGACCACGCCCACCCCCAGCCCGACCACAGCGAGGGCCGCGATGGCCACGAGGATTCCTGTCTTCATGTCCGAAACCTCCGGGTTCCCCAAGGGCTGAAACGGCCCTTGAGGGGTCCGTGAAACGGGGTGAAACGAGTTACAGAATCCCGGAACAACCCCGGTCCGCGTCACCGGGCGGGCTGGTTGATCAGGCGCACGAGGTTCGTCATCCCGTGGGCCTCCCGTACCAGGAGCCCCTTGGTCTCCAGCTTGTCGAGGACGCGGGTCACCTTGGCCTTGGAGAAGATGCCCAAGGCCACGAGGTCCCGCTGGTACATCTGCCCCCCGTGGTCCCGCAGCTCGAGGTACATCCGCCGCTCGTCCTCATCCAGGAGCTTGACCAGGGTGGGCTCGGGGACCGGCGCTGCTGCGATCGATGCGGCGGACGGGGCGGCTGCGGACGGCGCGGCGGGCATCGCCGGAGGAAGGGCCATCGCGGTTCCCGATGCAGCCGGGGAGCCCAGGGGTTCGTCCGAGATGCCCGCCCGCAGGCTGCGCGCTCGTACCAGGAGGACGGCGGCCAGGGCCAGGAAGACCGCGGAGACGAGGAGGACGCCCCACTCTAGGCCTCCCGGGGGCGACGTGCTCGTCGTCGTGTTGCCGCCCATCATCCCGCCGCGATAGCCTCCGTTCATCATGCCACCCATGGATTCGTTCGTCGCGAAGCTCGCGAGGGCGAGGCCGAGTCCCAGGACCGCCACGA
This sequence comes from Thermoplasmata archaeon, assembly GCA_033852515.1. Classification (GTDB taxonomy): domain Archaea; phylum Thermoplasmatota; class Thermoplasmata; order RBG-16-68-12; family RBG-16-68-12; genus RBG-16-68-12. Next base: position 972 of record JAWOML010000066.1, read on the forward strand.
GGGCGATCGCCACGAGGATGATGACCGAGGTCTCGCTCTCCGCCATGGTCGGGGATGCACGTTCTTGGGACGGACTTAAGGATTTGGCCCGTGTTGTTCAGCGTGCGTCATGACACACCGGCTACGGATTCCCCGGCGGCGGCGTCCTCGGTTCCTGAGGCGGGAAGTAGGCCGGCGGCGGATACTGAGGCGCGTACACGGGCGGCGGGTACATGGGCATGAACGGCGGCATCCGCGGGACCCCTTCGGGCTGGAGGACGAGGCCTAGGACCAACAGGGTGAATCCCACGACCCCGACGATGACACCCAGGGACGTCACGATTTGCCAGAGCGCGAGGCTCGCCTGGGCCTCCGCGCAGCCCGCGGGATATCCGTAGATCGGATAGCTCCCGTAGCAGCCGATCGTCGCCGCGATGGCCTGGCTCGTTTGGAGGATGCCCACGACGTACAACACGACCCCGAGTCCGAGACTGCCGGCGCCCGCGGCAAAGAGACTTCGACGCGTGACGGATCCCTCCGCGTCCCGCATCAGGCCTCGCGGGACTTAAGGGGTTCGGAACTCCGCTGAAAGATGTTCAGGAACGAAGTCCGTGCGCCCTCGCGTACGGGCATGACGATAGCTTAATATCGAGGCCGCAGCATCGCGCGCGTCGAAGGGAGAGGGAATGAAGAGCATCGATGCGATCGCGAAGAAGGCCCTCGAATACAAGGAGAAGGGCCTCTCGGAGAAGGAGATCGCCGACGAGCTGCACCTGTCCACGGAGACCGTGGTCTGGCTCCTCACGCGAGGCGTCAAAGGAGGGCAGCCGCCGAAGGACGTGAAGATTGGCTGGCGCTCCCTCGGAGTGTACGGGAACCGCATCGGTTTCGTCGGCGCCGCCATGACGGACATCATCCTCGAGGAACTTGAGAAGCGGTCCTTGGACGCGGATGTGGTCCTGGGCATCGCCATCAACGGAATCCCGCTGGCCACCGTGATCAGCGAGGAGCTCGGCAAGGAGCTCTCCATCTACCGACCCAGTCAGGAACGTCATGCGAAGGGCGGGGCGTTCTCGTCGAACTACGCGAGCGTCGAGGGCAAGAAGGTCGTCCTCGTGGACGACGTGGTGTCGACGGGCGAGACGCTCAAGGCCACCCTGGCCGACGTCCACGCCGCGGGCGGGACCCCGGTCCTTGCGGTCGTGCTCGTGAACAAGACGGGCCACGACGACATGGACGGGACGCCGCTCCGTGCACTGATCCGGGCGCGGGCCATCGCCTGACGCTTCATGACCCACTTGACCCCGAAGACCGTCCGAGCCCGGGCCGGCGCCTTGACCCTCCTGATCGCCTTGACATTCGCCGTGGTCATCTTGGGCTTCGTCTACTTCAGCTCGAACGGATGGTTCTGGGTCTTGGCAGCCTTCATCGACATCCCGATGTGGATCGTGATCGCCGTGCTGGAGCGTTCGCAGCGCTCCACCTCGTGAGCGCGGGGCGGGACCGCAAACCTTTATGTCGGGCTTCCTCTCCATGCCGTTGAGGCGGTACCGTTGACCCACTGGTACGACGAGCTCTTCCTCGACGCGAAGGCGTACGTCGGGGACAAGAAGGACCTCGTGGTCAACGGAGGGCTCAGCGTCAGCGGGCTGCAACACGTGGGCCGTCTGCGCGGCGAGATTACCCTGTCCCAGCTCCTCGTCCGGAGCCTCCGCGAGGAGGGCCGGAAGGCCGTGCAGAGTCTCGTCCTCTACACCCAGGACGAGTGGAAGTCCAAGGAAGGCCAGCTCTCCCAGTTCCCGGGTGACGAGGGTAAGAAGTACATCGGCCGCCGCCTGATGGACGTGCCGGACCCCAAGGGATGCCACAGGAACTGGGTCGAGCACTACTGGGTGGACTTCGGCGGCGTCCTCGACCGCTTCACCCCGGACATCCGGATCGTCACGACCACGGACGCGTACAAGAACCCCGAGATGCAGGCCGTCGTCCGCGACCTCGTCTCGCGTCCCGAGGAGGTCCGCGCTGTCGTGAACAAGTACCGCGAGCGCCACCCCTACCCGAAAGGTTGGCTGCCCTTCGAGGCGTTCTGCGAGGCCTGCGGCAAGATCGGCGCGAAGACCGTGGCGCTGAGCGGCATGACCGCGGAGTACGAGTGCCCCAAGTGCGGCGCCAAGGGGAAGTCCTCCATCGAGAAGGGCAAGCTGAACTGGCGGCTCGAATGGGCTGCCCTCTGGAAGGTCTACAAGGTGGACATCGAACCCTTCGGGAAGGACCACGCCACGCCGGGGGGGTCCCGCGATTCGTGCAAGGAGGTCTGCGAATCTCTCTTGAAGACCCGCGCCCCCATGGGCATCCCGTACGAGTGGGTCGGGCAGGCGGACCACGGGAAGGACCTGGGGGACATGGGATCCTCGGACTTCATCGGCTTCAGCCCGCGGCAGTGGATCGAGATCGGCGACCCGGAGGTCCTGCGGTACGTCTATTGCTTCAACCCGATCCAACGCCGCGTCGTGCTCGACTTGACTCGCGTGGACGGCATGCACGACACGTACGACCGCGCAGAGCAACTCTCCTTCGCGGAGGAGCGGGAGGGCGACGAGGACGACCAGGCTCGGTCCTATGAACTCGCACAGCTCCACCCGGCTCCCGAGGAGGAGCCGTTCCAGCTCTCCTACCGCCACGCGTCGTTCCTCGCGCAGATCAGCCCCGGAGAGGACCGCCTGGAGTGGTGCCTGGGTCGGATGAGGGACACGGGCCTCCTGGACCAGGACCTCACGGACTGGGAACGGTCCCGGGTCGCCCGCCGCCTGGAGCAGTCGAGGGCCTGGGTGGAGAAGTACGTCCCGGAGAACCGCGTGGTTCTGCTCGAGACGCTCACGTCGGAGATCGCGAGCGCGCTGGACGACAAGGACCGGACTGCACTCCGTGCGTACCTGGACCGAGCCGCGAAGGCTGAGTGGACCGAGGAAGCCATCAAGGAGTCCATGGTGTCCCTCACGAAGGTGGGCAAGCTGCCCGTGGACACGAGCCGTTTCTTCCGGGACCTGTACCTCGTCCTCCTGGGGAAGGAGCGAGGGCCGCGAGCCGCGCCGTTCCTCGCGGTCCTCGAGAAGGAATGGGTCCTTCAGCGGCTCCGGGAAGCGATTCAGTAGGAAAACTCAAAATACGACCTCCCGTCTGAGTCGGCTTCGAAGCCCCGTGGTCTAGCGGCCAATGATTCGAGGCTCTGGATCGGACCCGCAGGGTCCGAGGGGAGACCTCGCGACGGCAGTTCGAATCTGCCCGGGGCTATCCCCTTCTTCTTAGTCTAAGAGCTGAATGGCCTTCGGGAGGATCTGGAACCGCTGCGGATGGCGGCCGATGACCTCGCCTTCCACGTCGATGAGTTCGTCCCCGGCTCGGACGCGGACCTCCTTTGCCCGGAACCAGCTGATTCCGGGCAGGTCCAGATGCTTTCCCTCTCGAAGCAGGGTGAGCCCTTTCCGTTGGCTCTTGAAGTCGATGTCCCCGAAAACAATCACGTCGAACAGGCCGTCGTCCAGCGAGGCGTACGGCGCGGGCTGCAACCCGCCCCCGTAGAAGCGCCCGTTCGCGGCGGTGAGGTTGTTCACGACCAGCTCCCGTGGCGGACCTCCGTCGACCTCGATGACCACCCGGGTATTCCGGTACTTGGGGAGCGTGCGCAAGACGCCGAGGAGGAAGCTCATCTTGCCTCCGAGGACCTTCGTGCTCCGGTTCACGCGGTCCGAGACCGCGGCCGCGGAGCCGAACTCCCCCTCGTTCAGGAAGTACCGAGAGCGGGGGACGCCCTCCGAGGCGTATTCGACGAGTCCGGCATCGATTGCTCGGATGGATCGCTTCGCGAGACGACGCACGAGATCCGCCGGCTCCCGCGTGTGCCCGGTGGTCTTGACGAAGTCCGATCCCGTGCCGAGAGGGAAGACGGCGAGGGCCGCGTCGGCGTTCCACAGCCGTCCCGTGCCGTCCAGGAGCCCGTTGGTCACTTCGTTCAGCGTCCCGTCCCCCCCGACGCTGACGACCGTGTTCGCGCCCCGGACCACGGCGGCCTTCGTGAGCTCCGCGGCGTGCCAGGGCCGTTGGGTCACCCGCACCTCGAACGAGTCGCCCAGGTGGCGGCGGAAGTAGGACTCGAACGCGTGCCAGTGCCGGCCGGTCCTCCCGTTGCCCGAGACGGGATTCACGACGAAGACCGTGTCCGAGGTCATGGGCCGCCTCGGAACCCGCGGTGGTCCTCTACCAGGGCCCGGTACGAAGCCAGTTCGGTCTGCATCCGCGCGCCGTCCCAGCCCAGGTGGGCACCCAATCGTTCCGCGACGCGAGGAGCAACCGCGAGTCCCTGGTCCGTAGACTCGTAGAACAGACCTAGGCGGCGGACCATGACGTCCTCTAGGGTCTGGGCCATTTCGCTCTCCGCGGCGATGCTTACCTCGATCCAGAGGTACGGGAGTTCGGGGTCGATTCGGTCCTCGGCGGAGGGCTGGCCGAGCCATGGCCGGATGTCTGCGAGGGCATGACGGGCCGCCAGGAACTGCGCCGGCGCCTCCTCCACGCCGAGCGCACGGAGGTCCTCCGAGGCGGCTGTCTCCGGGCCGATCCCGGTTCCGGTGGTCCGGCAAGGCAGATTCTGGCCGAGGCGCTCGCACACGCGGTCCACCACCTCCTCGGCCATGGCGCGGTGGGTCGTGAGCTTGCCTCCCGCCACAGAGATCAGCCCATCCGGGTCCTCGAATACCTCGTGCTCTCGGGAGATGTCCGACTCCTCCCGAGCCTGCCTTTCGCGGATCAGGGGCCGGAGGCCTGCATAGGCGCTGACCACGTCCCCCGGGGTGAGGTGGGCTTCGGGAAACTCGTCGTTGACCGCCTCGAGCAGGTAGGCCACGTCCTCGGCGGTCGGGACGACGCGGCCCGGGTCCCCCGTGAAGTCCGTGTCCGTGGTCCCGACGAGAGTCAGGGGCCCCCAGGGAAGGACGAAGAGCATGCGCCCGTCTCGTCTCGAGTTGAGCACGACGGCCTCCCGGTTCCCGACCTTCTTGCGAGGCAGGAAGACATGGATGCCCTTCGTCGGCCGAAGGGTCGATGGCCCCGTCGTCCCCGATCGAAGTCCGTCGAGCCAGACCCCCGTGGCGTTCACGACCATGGAGGCACGGACATCCAGACTCTCTTGGTTCAGGCGGTCCCGCATGCGCGCGCCCGAGACGCGCCCGTTCTCCCGCCGCAGCTCGAGCACCTCGACGTGATTTGCCACGGTCGCACCGGCGTCCGCCGCGGCACGCACGACGCCAAGCACGAGGCGCGCGTCGTTTGCGATCGCATCGTGGTACAGCCCCCCACCCCGGAGCCCCGCGGTCGCGAGTCCCGGCTCCCGGCTCGTGACTCCGGCCGGGGCGAGCCACTGCCTCCGGGGCAGCACCTTGTCCCGCGAAAGGAAGTCGTATACCCAGAGCCCGAACCGCAGCGTGACAGGACCCATCCCTCGCCCGTCGTACGCCGGAATCGTGAAGGCGAGCGGCCGAACCAGGGAGGGCGATTGGCGGATCAGCCGGTCCCGCTCCCGGACGGCCTGCCGCACGAGGCGGATCTTGTAGTTCTTCAGATACCGCAGGCCCCCGTGGACGAGCCGCGACGTCTTGCTGCTCGTGCCCGATGCGAAGTCGTCGCGGTCCACGAGGGCGACCTTCAGGCCGCGCAGCGCCGCGTCGCGGGCCACGCCCGCCCCGACGATGCCGCCTCCGACCACGAGGAGGGCGAAGCGCTCGCCTCGCAGGCGGGCCACGCTCGCCGCGCGGCCTCGAGCCGAGAAGTCCCCGCTCATCCGCGCCCCACCACGAGCTTCCCCGGGTTCATGATCCCTTCGGGGTCCAGCTCGCGCTTGAGCGCCCGGAGCACGAGGAGGCCATCTTCCCCGACGACCTTCCCCAGGTAGGGCGCGTGGTCTGCGCCAATCCCATGGTGATGGCTCAGCGCCGCGCCGGCCTCCACGAAGGCCCGGGTGACCGCGTCCTTGATCGCTTCCCACTGCGCGACCTCGCGCCCTTCGATCGCCTTGCCGAAGAACGTGAAGTACAGGGAGGCCCCGTCGGGATAGACATGGGAGACGTGACACAGGACGAGGCCCGCGCCGCCGTGCTCCCAGAGCGATTCCTGGAGCGCCTTGCCGCCCTTCCCGTAGACGTCCAGGAGGTTGGTCCACGAGGCCGCGGTCTCCACCGTGTCGATCAGGATCCCGTGATCGATCAGGGAGTCGCGGAGGTACGGCGTCTCGAACCGTTCCGCGTACCAGCGTTCGGCCGGGGAGGCGCCCAGGTTGGCCGAGGGCGTGGCATGGTCCAGGGCGTGCTGCTGCCGGTGGGCCACCCGTGCGGGCGAACCTTCGAATGCCATGAGGAGCAGGCTCCCCTGGTCGAGCTGGTATCCGCGGGCCCCGAGGACCCCGCGCCC